>CAMJHI010000054.1 GCA_946405475.1 uncultured Clostridia bacterium | reverse complement strand
CCTTGCCTTTTCCCTGGCATACATCAGATTATTCAAAAAAACGCCAAACTCACGGTCGAATTCAGTCGCCATGTATTGCACGCCGAGCCTTTTGGCGATCGGCCCGATGATGCAGTCCGGAGAGGCGCTGATAATGAGGTCATCCGGCCTTTTCTGCGCCAGATACCATTCGGATATCCGGCTTTCATATTTATCCCAATAACGCTCAATCTGAACGTCAAAATCATCAATCATGGTCAGGTAGCTGAACATTCTGCGCTGCAGCTGACAATTCGGGATCTTGCCTCTTTGGTGCTGTATGATGCTCTTAAGCAAACCCGGTACATAGGTGAACCATAGCTTTGGATGGCGTTTCACACACCACAAAGCAAAACCAATTGAACAATCGGAGTAAAAAATCGTTCCGTCAAAATCATAAACATTCATTTGTTGTTTCCCTCTTATCTTGTTGCGATTGTAACCATCTGCCCTGCACGATATCGTGCGCGTCAAGGTATCGGTTCAGGCAATTGAGCACTTGTTTTTTATCCGCGCTCCACAGCGGAGCGATCAGATCTTTTTTCGCGCCGTCGCCCGTTAAACGGTGCACCGTCATATCAGGCGGCAGACGTTCAATACATTTTGCAACAAGGGCGATATACTGTTCCCTTGTCAGCGTTTCAAACGCGCCCTGTTCATAGAGCAAAGCCAGATCGGTGTTTTTGAGCACGTGCAGCAACTGGAGCTTCACCCCATCCGCGCCGCTGTGCGCAACTGCGTCGACCGACTGAAGCATCATCTCTTCCGTTTCACCCGGCAGGCCGAGGATCAGATGAACGATGACCTCCAGCCCGTTTTCTTTCAGCGTTTTCACCGCCGTTTCAAAGCAGGAATAATCATAGCCGCGGCGAATGAAGCGGGCTGTTTTTTCATGGATCGTTTGCAGACCAAGCTCCACCCACACGGGCTTTTTGCGGTTGAGTTCCGCCAGCAGCGCAACAACGTCGGGCGGCAGACAATCCGGCCGGGTGGCGACGGACAGCGCGACAACGTCCGGCACGGCGAGCGCCTGTTCAAACAGTTCCCGCAGGCGTTCGACCGGCGCGTAGGTGTTGGTGTAGGATTGAAAATAAGCAATATATCTGGCGTTTTTGGCTTTGGAAGCGACGAGCGCTTTCGCCCGCTCGATCTGCTCGGCGACACTGCCGCCGCTCATGGCAAAATCCCCCGAGCCGCCCGCCGAACAGAAGATACAGCCGCGCGTGCCCAGTGTGCCGTCGCGGTTGGGGCAGGTCATGCCGCCCGAGATGGCAAGCTTGTAACCTTTCCAGCAAAAGCGCCGCTGCAGCTCGTCGTTGAGCGAATGATAGTGCGCGTTCATTATTTGAGCACCACGATGGTCACGCCGCTTTCGCCCTCGCCGAAGGTGCCCAGACGGAAGCTCTTGACGCAGTGGCTCTTGCGCAGATAATTCTGCGTGGCGGTGCGCAGCGCGCCCGTGCCCTTGCCGTGGATGATGGTGAACTCGCTCAAGCCCGTGCGCAGGCTGTGGTCGATGAAACGGTCCAGCTCGATGAGCGCGTCGTCCACCGTCATGCCGCGCAGATCGAGCCGCGTGTCGGCGGTCATCGCGGCCTTTTCGGCCAGATGGTCGCCCGTGCGGCGGGGCTGCTGCGGCTTTTGCTTGGCGGCACCCTCGAGCAGGCGCAGGTCATCCTGCTTCACGCGCAGCTTGGCGGCACCCGCCATCACGGACACGCTGCCGCCTTTATCCGCCAGTGCCAGAACCGTGGCCTGTTTGCCCAGCGATTTGATCAGCACCGCGTCGCCCACGGCCAGCGGGCGCGGCAGCACGTAGTTTTCGTCCTCGTCGAAGCTCTCGACCGGATCGGCGGCTTCGTCCATGCTCTCCATGCCCTTTTTCACAGTCGCCCGGGCACGGCGGATGAGATTGGCCGTGTCCTTGGCGGTGTCTTTTTCTTTTTTGAATTTTTCCAGTTCGGCCAGCAGCGCATAAGCCTCGCGCTTGGCCTGATCGACGATGCGCGCCGCCTGCGACCGGGCCGCGTCAAGCTCCTTTTGCCGCTCGGCTTCCAGCTTGTCGCGCCGCGCCTCGGCCTCCTTGCGGATCCTTTCCGCCTGCTGCGCCTGTTCAAACGCCTCGCTGCGCTCCTCCTCCAATTTGCGGCGGCTGTCCTCGAGCGTCTCGATCACGTCTTCAAATTTGGTGTTTTCCGCCGAGATCAGCTCGGCCGCGCGGTCGACGATGGCTTTATCCATGCCCAGCCGCTCGGAAATGGCAAACGCGTTCGACCGCCCCGGCATGCCGATGAGCAGCCGATAGGTCGGGCGCAGGGTCGCCACGTCAAATTCACAGCAGGCGTTTTCCACCCGCTCGGTCTGCAGCGCGTAAGCCTTCAGTTCGGCATAGTGCGTGGTGGCGGCGATCTTCGCGCCCTTTTGCGCAAGGGTTTCCAGAATCGCCATGGCCAGCGCCGCGCCCTCCACCGGGTCGGTGCCCGCGCCCAGTTCGTCGATGAGCACAAGGCTGTCGTCATCCGCGCGGGAAAGAATGTCGATGATATTGGTCATGTGCGCCGAAAACGTGGAAAGCGACTGTTCAATGGACTGTTCATCGCCGATGTCCGCCAAAATCTGACCGAACACGGAGATCTCGCTGGTTTCGCGCGCCGGGATCATCAGCCCGCAGGAGGCCATGACCGAAAGCAGGCCGATCGTTTTGATGGAAACGGTTTTGCCGCCGGTGTTGGGGCCGGTGATGACGAGGGTGTCGAACTCGCGCCCCAGACGGATATCGACCGCCACGGCCTTATCCTTGTTGAGCAGCGGATGCCGCGCGTGGTGCAGCTCGATGATGCCCTGATCGTTGAGCTTGGGCACGGCGGCGTTCATCGAATAGGCCAGCTGCGCCTTGGCGAAGATGACGTTGATCTCCACCGCGCATTCAAAGCTGTTTTTGATGCTGTCGGCAAAGCTGCCGGCTTCCACGGAAAGCGCCGACAAAATGCGGTCCATCTCGTCGCGCTCCTTGCTCAGCAGCACCTTGATCTCGTTGTTGGCCTCCACCACGGCCATCGGCTCAATGAACACCGTCGCGCCGCTGGAGGAGGTGTCGTGCACCAGCCCGGGCACCTCGCTGCGGTGTTCGCTCTTGACCGGCAGCACAAAGCGGCCGTTGCGGATGGTGACGATGGCGTCCTGCAGCGCGTCGCGGTAGCGCTGGGAGCGGGTCATTTTGTCGAGCTGCTCGCGCACCTTGGATTCCTGCTGCCGGATCTTGCGGCGGATATCCGCCAGTTCGGGCGAAGCGTTGTCCGCCATTTCGTCTTCGCTTAAAATGGCGGTGGTGATCGCGTCTTCCAGATATTTATTGGGCATGAGCGCGCCGAAGAGCGCATCCAGACAGCTTTCGACCCCGGCGTTGGTCGCGCGCCACTGGGTCAGCGAGCGGATGACCCGCAGCGTTTCGGCAATGTCGAGCAGCTCGCGCATGGAAAGCACGCTGCCCGCGTCGGCGCGGTGCAGGGCGTTGTTGACGTTTTTCAGCCCGCCGAACGCGGGGCCGCCGAAACGTGCAAGCAGCTTGTGCGCGTCGCCCGTCTGGTTCATCAGCGCCTGCGCTTCATAGAGCGTGTGCACCGGGCGCAGCGAAGCCACCAGCTCCCGCGCCTCGGGGCAGCAGGCCCGTTCGCTCAGCCGTTCCAGAATCTTATCAAATTCAAGGGCAAGCAGATGCTTATTCATGGTTCTTACCTCTTCCGTCGATTTCTGGTTGTATCATAGCACAAGAAAAAAATTTTTACAATTCTTATTGAAAAAAAGCTTTTCTTTACGCTGCGCTCTTGCCAACGTGCCCCGGAATATGGTAAGATTCAATCAGTTCAGGATGGATGCTTATGTCAAAAAAGCCAGCCAACAAGCTCACGGGGCTTGAGATCGGCACTTATTCCATCGGCGCAGGCAGCGTCCTGCGCGTGTTCATGTTCCTCGCGCCCATTCCGCTCATTCCGGCCGGTTATCCGGTCTACCATAAAAAATACTGGTTGTACGGCGAACGCTATGACAAGATCAAGAAGGAGATCGACGAACGCCGCACCAACGGAGCTGAAAAGCCGTGATCCTCACCGTATCCGATCGAACAATCGAATTTGAACAGGGCGAAACCCTGCTCGCTGTTCTACAGCGGGCAGGCGTTCCTGTTTTTGCGCCCTGCTCCGGCCGGGGCTCCTGCGGAAAATGCAAAGTAAAGTTGAATTGCTTTACAAATCCGACTGCCGCGGAACGGGCGCTGCTGACGCAGGCGGAGCTGGACGACGGCGTGCGGCTGGCGTGCCAAACGGTTTTGGAGCAGGACTGCGCCGTTCAATTGGTCGAGGAACCGAAGACCATGGCCGTCACCCCGTCGAAAAAGACGGACAGAAGCGAAAAACCGGCGCACCTGCGCGCTTTCTGCGACCTTGGCACCACAACGGTGACGGTCGCGTTTGTGAACGAAAGCAACGAGATCGTCGACACGGTCAGCCGGGTCAACGCGCAGATCGCCTACGGCGCCGACGTTCTGACGCGCATCGGCAACAAAGAAAAGCAGCCGGAAATGACCCGCCTGATCCGAGAACAGCTTCGGGAAATGGTCGGTTGTAAAGTAAATGAACTTGTCGTTTCCGGCAACACCGCCATGCTGCACCTGCTCGCCGGGGCGGATGCTTCGGCGCTGGGCGTCGCCCCGTTCACGCCGTCGTTCACCGACCCGATCGAAATCGACATCGGGTCGCTCACCGTTCGCACCCTGCCCTGTCTGGATGCGTTCATCGGCGCAGACACCGCGGCAGGCGTGCTGTTTGCCGAACCCGGCGACGAATACAAAATGCTGATCGATCTGGGCACGAATGCGGAGATCGCCCTGTTCGACCGAACCCGGCTGCTGGCCGTTTCCGCGCCCGCCGGCCCTGCGTTTGAGGGGGCGAACATCCGCTGCGGCTGCGCCGCCGTCGAGGGCGCGATCTCATCGTTCCGCTTTGAAAACGGGCAGCGCGTGATCGAAACCGTCGGGCTCAAGCCGCCCGTCGGGCTGTGCGGTTCCGGGCTGCTCACGCTCATCGCCGCGCTGCTCGCGCACGGCGAGCTGACGCCGCAGGGGCAGCTGAAACACGGCGTTTTCGACGTGTTCGGCGCGGTGAAGCTTTACGCGGAAGACGTTCACGCCTTTTTGCTGGCCAAGGCCGCGGTGCGCACCGCCATTGACCTGCTGCTGCAAAAGGCGGAGGTAGACGCCGCGCAGGTTTCCGCCGTTTTGCTCAGCGGCGGCTTCGGCACGTTTCTGGATCCGGCGAGCGCGGCCGCCGTGGGTCTGCTGCCGCCCGCTCTCGCCCAAAAGGCGACGGCCGCGGGCAACACGTCGCTGCTGGGCGCCATTGCTTACGGCGCGGGGCGCCGTCTGCTGCCGCCGGAACGAACCGTGTTCAATCTCTCGCGGGAAGCGGGGTTCCACGACTGTTTTCTGCGGAATTGTACGTTTGGAACGAACGAGTAAAATAATTGCTAATATTTCGTTGCAATTCTTGCAAAAATAAGGGTGCTGTATTATAATCTTTTGTTAAAAGGAGAAAAGGGAGGAAAAAGAATTGCAACCCGCTTCCGTTACGGAAAAACACCGCAGCGTGCTGATCAACTTTTTTTACTATGCGCTGATCCTGGGCGCGGCCTATCTGTTCCTGCGCTTCGCGTTCTGGCCGCTGTTTCCGTTCATGCTGGCCTTTTTTGTGGCCATGATGCTGCAAAAGCCCGTGAATTTCATCACCAAAAAAACGCCGCTCAAGCGCGGCCTTGTGTCGCTGATCTGCGTGCTGCTCATTCTGGCGATCGTGATCAGTCTGGTGACCCTGATCGGCACGACGGTGTTCACCAGAGTCAGGGATTTTGTGACCGACCTGATGAGCAACTTTGAAAGCCTGCCGAATTTCATCCGTCAGGCGGAAAAGTGGCTGCTGGGGCTGACCGAAAAGCTGCCCGCCTCGGTGCAGACCGCGCTGCAGAACAACATTGAAAAGCTGGCCGACAACCTGCTGGTTTCGTTTTCCGACACGGAGCAGCAGCTGACGCAGAACGCCGACGGCGCGGGCTTTGACTTTTCCGTGCTGAAAACGCCGCTCACCGGCGTGATCTCCACGGCCAGCAAGGTGCCCAACATTCTGGTCGCGTTCATTGTGGGCGTGATCGCCTGCTGCTTCATGACGGTCGATTACAAGCGCATCACCAACTTCATCATGCGCCAGCTCGCGCCCGCGCGGCGCACCGCGCTGCTGCGCACCAAAACGCTCACGCTGAGCACGCTGGGCAAAATGGCCAAGGCCTACGGTCTGATCATGCTCATCACCTTCTGCGAGCTGATGCTCGGCCTCGGCCTGCTCAAGCTCGTCGGCATCTACAAGGGCGGCTACCTGCCGCTGATCGCCGCGATCATTGCCATTGTCGATATCCTGCCCATCCTCGGCTCCGGCACCATCCTCATCCCGTGGGCGGTCATTTCGCTGTTCACCGGGCGCGTGGCACTGGGCATCGGGCTGTTTGTGGTTTATATCATCATTTCCGTGCTGCGGCAATTCATTGAGCCGCGGCTGGTCGCCGGTCAGCTCGGGCTGCCGCCGATCGCCACGCTGCTGGGCATGTATTTCGGTCTGAAGCTGTTCAGCATCATCGGCATGTTCATCGTGCCCATCACCATCAACATTCTCAAGGTCCTCAACGACGAAGGCATCCTCCACCTCTGGAAACGGAAGGGCAGCGCCGAACCCGCGCCGCAGCTGGAGCTGCGTTCGTTCAAAATCAAATCCAAACGAAAAAAGGAAGAAACGAAGCATGAACAGAATCATTGAGGTCAACGACCTTCACAAGAGCTACGGCAAAGCCGAAGTGCTCAAGGGGCTGAACCTGAGCTATGAGCCGGGGCAGATCATCGGCCTGCTGGGTCCCAACGGCTGCGGCAAGACCACGCTGATGAAAATCCTCGTCGGGCTGATCCACGATTATCAGGGCGAGGTGAAAATCGACGGGCAGGCGCCGGGGGTTTACACCAAATCCGTCACCGCCTACCTGCCCGAGCGCACCTATCTGCCCGAATGGATGCGCGCCGGCGAAGCCATTGATTATTTTCAGGATTTCTTCGCCGACTTCGACAAGCCGAAATCGCTGGAGCTGCTCAGGCACTTCGGACTGGACGAAAAGCAGAAGATCAAGTCCATGTCCAAGGGCATGCAGGAAAAGCTGCAGCTGCTCATCGTCATGAGCCGCAACGCCAAGCTCTACTGCCTGGATGAACCGCTGGGCGGCGTTGACCCGGCGACCCGCAGCGCCATCCTTGATTTCATCATGCAGAATTACACCGATAAATCCACCGTGCTCATCACTACGCACCTGATCAACGACGTGGAGCGCATTTTCAATTCCGTGCTCATGATCGGCAACGGTCAGGTCGCGCTCAACAGCAGCATCGACGAAGTGCGCGAAAGCGGCAAGACGGTGGAGGATATTTTCAAGGAGGTGTTCAGCTTTGCTTGGTAAGATGATCAAAAACGAAATGAAGGCGGGGCTCCACTCCGTGGCGCTGGTCTACGTGGCCGCTCTGGGCGCGCTGGCCGCCGTTGCGTTTTCGCTTGTGTTCAAAATCATGTGGCTCACCGCCATTTCGCTCGTCGCCGTGGTGGCGGTCGCGCTGGGCATCCTGCTCATCACCATCGTTTCCATCATCGCGGGCTTCAACCGCTCGCTGTTCCGCGATCAGGGCTACTTAACCTTTACGCTGCCGCTGACGAGCGGGCAGATCCTGTTTGCCAAGAGCCTCTGCTCGTTCATCTGGCTGGTGCTGTCCTATCTGTCGGTCATCATCATCTACGGCGCCGTGTTTTCCATGACGTTCGCGCTGGCGCGGGATGAAATGGGCGAAGAAAACCTTGCCATGTTCCGGCAGCTCATCAGCGCCTTCGTGCAGCTGCCCGACAAAGCGGCGGTGGTCACGGCCATCGTGGCGATCGCCAGCCGCATTTTCCTGCTGATCGTGTTCGCCATCGCGCTGGTGTTCTTTTCCATCACGCTGTCCAACGTCCGCCCGTTCCAGCGGCAGGGCTTTCTGCCCGCCATTCTGATTTTCGTGGTCATCTTCATCGTGACCCAGCTCATCAGCACCCTGCTCAACATTTACGTTCCGCTTTCCGTTTCCGTGTCGCTTGCCGAAGGGCTTCAGCTTCAGACGCAGGTCGCCATGAACACGCTGCTCAATTTCGGCGTGGCCGACGTCATTTTCCAGTTTGCCGTCACCTGCTTCTTCTTCGGCTTCAGCGCGTGGCTGATGAACCATAAAATCAATCTGAAATAAGAGGGAATCAAAATCATGCGTAAAACACTTGCTCTTCTGATCGCTTTCGTTGTGCTTCTTTCCGCCTTCGCGCTGCCGAGCTATGCGTGGAGCACGGAGGATTATGCCGATATTCTGGTCACCGGCCAGGGCATTCGCTTTTCGGCCGTCTGCCGGACAGCCGAGGACGTGGCCAAAGCCGCGCAGGTCGGCGCTGATTATTTCAACATCGCCCCCACCCTGCCGTTGAAGGACGCGCTCGCCGCCGTGGAAAGCGCCGGAGCCGCCGTGAACGAAAAAGCAGCGTCGGGCTCCATTGACGGCAAGCATGCCGAGGCCCTGCTGAAAAAAATCGAAGCCGCCAAATTCCTTGTGGACGTGACCACGGCCGAAGAAGCCGACGCCGTTTACGCCTCCGCGCAGGCGGCAAACGCGCTGGATCAGATCTGCCTGCGCTTCCGCACCAAGGCAAAGATCGCGAAAGCCTGGCTCAACGGCAAAGAGCAAAAGGTCGACGTCATCGGCTTTTACAGCGGCAACATCATCTTTTTCGCCATTCTCCGCACCAAAAAATACGCCGCGCTCGACCAGACGCAGTATATGCAGCTGCAGACCAGAAACCGTTTCGGCGTGATCCTGCACCGCACCTATGTGCAGAGCTTCATCAATTTTGACGTCAAGGGCATGTTCTCGTTCCGCGACCCCGTCATCGCCGCCGGCCGGGCGGACTGCTCGCAGAGCTGGGATGACATGATCGCCCGCGGCTACACCGTGATCGAAACCGCCTACCCGCAGGATTTTGCCGAATACCTCGCCGCCAACTCGGCGGAACGCGCCAAGCTGCTCAACTGTGTGGCGGCCGCGAAGAAAGTGACCACGGAAGGCTGCCCGAGCAACCGCGTCAAGACCTATAACAAAGCGCTCGCCGCGGCCAAGGCGCTGATCGAAAAAAGCAACAGCTCTTCCGGCGCCATGTCTTTGGCCCGCGTGGAGCTGGATACCGCCGTCAAAAACCTGACCGTGAAGGACAGCAAGACCGTTCAGGGCGATTTTGCCGTAACGCCCGCGCGCGTGGGCGCCGCCGTGTTCGGTGTTGCGCTCGTGGTGTGCCTGCAGGTGTTTTTCCGTTCCCGCTGGAAAAAGACAAAATAAAATCAATCAGCCGAAATAAATGATGGAGGAATCGCACATGAACACTTTGATCGACAAATCTCTGCCCAGAGCCGCCTCGCCCGAAGAAGTCGGCGTTTCGTCCGCCGAGATCGACGCCTATCTGCGCGACGTGGAGGAAAGCGGCATCGAGCTGCACTCCATGATGGTGCTGCGCCACGGCAAAGTCGCCTGTGAGATCTGGCGCGAGCCGTACACCCCTGAAATACCGCACACCATGTATTCCGTGAGCAAGAGCGTGATCGCCACCGCCGCCGGTTTTGCCGTGGCGGAAGGGCTGATGACGCTGGACACCAAGCTGCTTGACGTGTTCCCGGAATACCGCACCGACAAGCGCACGGAAGACGATGAGCTGATCACGCTGCGCACGCTGCTGACCATGACCGCCGGCAAGGACGTGAGCCTGTTTTCCGACAAGACCTCAAAGACCTGGGTCAAGGACTTTCTGGACGCGCGCTGGGGCTTCAAGCCCGGCGAAAGCTGGAAATACATCAGCGAAAACACCTATTGCGTGGGCGCCATGATCGCGCGCCTGACCGGCATGACGGTGACCGAATACCTGACCCCGCGCCTGTATGAGCCGCTGGGTATTGACGTGCCCGCGTGGGAACGCGACGCCACCGGCGTGGAGACCGGCGGCTGGGGCATCTTTTTGAAAACCGAAGATCTGGCCAAGCTCGCCCAGTGCTACCTTGACCACGGTCAATACATGGGCAAGCAGGTCATCCCCGCGGAATGGACGGTGGAGGCCACGCAGAAGCAGGCCGACAATTCCAACAACGAAGGCCTTGACAGCACCGTGGGCTACGGTTATTTCTTCTGGCGCTGCGGCGGCTATGAAGACGCTTACCGGTTCGACGGCATGTTCTCGCAGTTTGCCATTGTGTTTGAAAAGCTCGACGCCGTGCTGGTCGTGACCAGCAACGAGGTCGATGAGCAAAAATCGCGCGACGCCATCTGGCGCCA
>CAMJHI010000053.1 GCA_946405475.1 uncultured Clostridia bacterium | reverse complement strand
AATGTCGCGGGTGATCTCTTCCGGCCCGAGCTTGGTCTCTCTGGCCTCAAGCTCGTATTTTTCAATGTGGATCGAAGTGTAAACGTCGTCGCGGACGAGTTTTTCGTTGATCAGAACGGCGTCTTCGTAGTTGTAGCCTTCCCACGTCATGAAGCCGATGAGGGCGTTCTTGCCCAGGCTGATCTCACCCAGATCGGTGGCGGGGCCGTCGGCGATGACTTCGTTGGCCTCAACGCGCTGACCGACGCTGACGATCGGCCGCTGGTTGATGCAGGTGCCCTGGTTGGAGCGCTGGAATTTGATGATCTCGTATTCGTCGGTCTCGCCGCTGTCGTTGAGCACGCGGATCTTGTCGGCGCTGACGTAGGTGACCACGCCGGGGTTGAGCGCCAGAACGGTCACGCCGGAGTCGACGGCCGCCTTATATTCCATACCGGTGGCGACGATGGGCGAATCGGTTTTGAGCAGCGGAACGGCCTGACGCTGCATGTTCGAGCCCATGAGGGCGCGGTTGGCGTCGTCGTTCTCGAGGAAGGGGATCATGGCCGTGGCGACGGAAACGACCATCTTGGGCGAAACGTCCATGTAATCGACGCGCTCGCGCTCGATTTCAAGGAAGCCGTCGCGGTGACGGGCATTGACCCGGTGGTGGACGAAGCGGTTGTTTTCGTCGAGCGGCTCGTTCGCCTGCGCGACGATGTAGTTGTCTTCGACGTCGGCGGTCATGTAGCGCACTTCGTCGGTGACCACGCCGGTTTCTTTATCGACGCGGCGGTAGGGCGCTTCGACAAAGCCGTATTCGTTGATGCGGGCGAAGGTGGCCAGGTAGGAGATCAGACCGATGTTCGGACCTTCGGGGGTCTCGATGGGGCACATGCGGCCGTAGTGGCTGTAGTGAACGTCGCGCACTTCAAAACCGGCTCTTTCACGCGAAAGACCGCCGGGGCCCAGCGCGGAAAGACGGCGCTTATGCGTCAGCTCGGCCAGGGGGTTGTTCTGATCCATGAACTGCGACAACGGGGAAGAGCCGAAGAACTCTTTGATCGCCGCCACGACGGGGCGGATGCTGATGAGCGCCTGCGGGGTCAGCTTGTCGCTGTCCTGCGCCTGAATGGTCATGCGCTCGCGCACCACGCGCTCCATGCGGGTGAAGCCGATGCGAACCTGATTCTGAAGCAGCTCGCCGACGCAGCGGATGCGGCGGTTGCCCAGGTGGTCGATGTCGTCCTTGCTGCCCAGGCCTCTGGCCAGGCAGTTGAGGTAGTTGATGGAAGCAAAGATATCTTCGCGCACGATGTGCTTGGGAATGAGGTCGTTGGCGCAGCTTTCCAGCTTTTCGAGCAGCTGGGCGTCATCCCAGCCCTCGGCCTCGCAGGTGTCGAGAACGGCCTTGAGCACGGAGGCTCTGACCATTTCGTTCACGCCGATCTCGCTAAGCTGCTCGGCGGTGAACTGCGGCAGGAACGGCTTGATGTCGACCATGCCGTTGGAAAGCACGGTGATGACGTCGTCGCTGTCGACGGCGGGGCGGACACGCAGCTTCATCACGCCGCCCTGCTCGATCTCGTGAGCCAGCTCGGCGGTGATGAGGGTGTTTTCGTCGGCGAGCACTTCGCCGGTGAACTGGTTGACGACCAGCTCGGTGGTGTAGGTGCCGACGATGCGGTCGGAGATGGCCAATTTTTTGTTATATTTATAACGACCGACACGGGAAATATCGTAGCGGTGCGGGTCGAAGAACAGCATGTCGAGCTGAGCCTGCGCGGTTTCCAGTGTGGGCGGCTCGCCGGGGCGGAGCTTGCGGTAGACTTCCAGCAGCGCTTCTTCGGCGTTCTGCTTTTCGTCGCGCTCCATGGTGGTGTTCAGGCGGATATCGTCGCCCAGCAGGTCGATGATATCCTCATTGGTGCCGGCGCCGTAATCGGTGCCGCAGAACAGGGCGCGGATGAAGGTGGTGATGAAGATCTTGCGGTTTTTGTCGATACGGACGTAATACAGATCATTCTGATCGGTCTCGTATTCGAGCCAGGCGCCGCGGTTGGGGATGATCTGCGCCTTGAACAGTTCCTTGCCGACCTTGTCGTGGTCAATGTCGAAGTAAACGCCCGGGGAACGAACGAGCTGCGACACGATGGCGCGCTCGGCGCCGTTGATGATGAACGTGCCGCTTTCGGTCATCAGCGGAAAATCGCCCATGTACACTTCGTTCTCTTTGATCTCGCCGGTCTCCTTATTGTAAAGGCGGGCGGTCACGCGCATGGGGGCGGCGTAGGTCACGTCGCGCTTTTTGCATTCGCGGATGCTGTATTTGGGCTTGTCTTCCATGCGGTAGTCGATAAAGCTGAGAACCAGGTTGCCCGTGTAATCGGTGATTTCATCGATGTCACGGAAAACCTCCTTCAGACCCTTGTCGAGGAACCATTGATAGGAGTTCTTTTGGATCTCGATGAAGTTGGGCATTTCCATGACCTCATGGATCCGGCTGTAGCTCAATCGTTCGATCTTGCCGTGCTTGACCATCTGGGCTGCTTTTGCCATAGGCGAATCACTCCGTTTCTATAAAAGTCGATTGAGAAATTTTGCGATTTTTCGGCACGCTTTTTGTGCGTTTTGACAGTGGATTTTTGCCAAGGGGCATATATTTCCATTTTAAGCGTGGATTGTCAGTATACTGCACTTTACAGAGCTTGTCAAGCGAATTTTTCACTTTTTTTCGGTTTTTTTTGGCTGATCCCAGATTTTTTTGAAAAAATCCGAAATTCCGCCTCTGCCCGCCCTGCCGCGGCCAATTTTGAAACACGAGGGTTCGTGTGCAATTAGTCGACCCCGGATCATCCGCGCGCGGCGGCCGCCGGAACGCATCGCCCCCGCCCGCCCTTGCCTAATGCCGCGCAAACTGATATAATACGAATCAACATCAACACAAAGAAAGAACGACGTTAGGAGAGATGGATATGGTGCGCAAAATGATCGCGGCCGTGCTGGCTTTTCTGATTGGTCTGTGGGGCAATCCCGGCGCCTTTTTCACCGATCTGGTCAACGATTACACGTTTGCCGTTGACGCGGCCGTGCTGGGTGAGGGGCTGCCGAACGTCAAGAGCAACATCAACCGCTATGGCGGGCGCTTCCCCGAAGACCCGGTCATCAACGACGAATACAACCCCTACGATTTCGTCGATTACATCCAGCTCATGGAATGCACCGGCGGCAACGCGCAGCGCGACCTGTTCCGCGACCCCGACGATTTCACCGTGACGGACGATTACGATTTTGAGCCGCTCCTGCGCTCCTGCCGCGGCGTTCTCAAAACCGGCGCGAAGCCGCTGCTCAAGCTGGGCAACGTGCCCGCCAAGCTTTCTCAGAACAGCATTGCCGCTGCCGGCGCCGATATCGGCGATTTTGACGTGAACATCTACCCGCCCGACGATTACGGCGCGTATTACACTTACATCAAAGCGGTCGCACAGGCGCTGGTCGATGAATTCGGGCCTGACGAGGTGCGTTCGTGGCGGTTCGGCGTGATGACGGAATATGAAAACGCCAGCTGGTTTTGCGTGCCGGGCGGCGACGCGGCGCAGACGGCGCAGGCCTACTGCAAGCTGTACGACTACACCGTGCAGGCGCTCATCGACGTGCTGGGCGAAGACGTATTTGTCGGCGCGCATTCCATGACCTGCTCCGAGGGGCTGTTCGACGAGCGCGAGTTCATCCGCCACTGCGGCGTCGGCACCAACTATGCCACCGGTAAGACGGGCAGCCGCCTGTGCTATCTGGCCGCCTCTTATTATGAAAACAAACCGGGCGGCAGGGTCACGGCAAAATCCATCCCGGAGATCATGAAGATCCTGCGCGGCACGGCGGAATCTGTGGGGCTCAACGACCTGATCTACGGCGTGGACGAAGGGCGCATCCTGTGCGGCGTGCGCAGTGGGCGGGATGACGACCAGCTCTACTCCCGCACGGTCGGTTACACCTATCAGGCGGCGTTCGACGCAAGGCTCGTCAAGCAGATGTTCGACAGCGGCATGAACTATTTTTCAAGCTGGGAGTACTGCTCCCTGCCCGAAAACCACGGCAACCCGACGGTGAGCTATCACGTGGCCGAACACGCGGCGGCGTTTGAGGGCGCGCGTATAGCACAGGTGAAAACGGCAAAGCGCGGGCTGATCCCGAAAGCCGACGTCAACGCCGCGGCCGCTTACGACGAGCAGACCGGCACGCTGCGGGTGATGGCGTATAACTACAAAAACAAGCTGGATTACAAGGCCGACGCGCAGCTGACGCTGAACGTGAACGCCCCGCAGTTTGCCGACGGCGAAGCGAAGGTGAAGGCTTATGTGATCGACGACGACTGCAACTGGTTCGACGAATGGGACGCCGAACGCGAATCGCTGGGCTTCACCGACGACATGTTCGGCTGGTCGCCGGACGACGGCTGCCCGATCTGGGCGGACGACGCGGCGCGCCAGCGCTATGAAGCCCTGCAGGAGCGCTACGCCCCCTATTGCCGCCTGACGCCGCAGGAATCCAACGTGACGGTGAGCGGCGGGCGGTTCACGCTCAACGTCGAGCTGGCGCCCCACGCGGTCGTGTTTTTTGAAGTGACGCGGTAAAATTCTTTTGATTTATTGACAAAACAAGGAAGAGTGTTATAATTACTGTATTCTGAAAAAAGCGGTCGCGGACCGCGCAAATATCAAGGAGGTATTTCCATGAAAAAAACAGTCACCAAGCTCCTGTCCCTTCTGCTCGTTCTGGCGCTCGTGGCCGTCGGCTTCTCCGCCTGCGGCGGCAACACAGCCGATGAACCCAAGAACCCCGACAGCGACAAGGCCGCCAAGGGCACCATCATGATCGGCGGCACCGGCCCGCTCACGGGCGACGCTTCCTCTTACGGCATCTCCGTCAAAAACGGCGCTGAGCTTGCCATTAAAGAGATCAACGCGGCCGGCGGCCTCAACGGCATCACCTTCACCTTCGACATGAAAGACGACAAGGCTGCGGCCGAAGACGCTTCCACCGGCTACAACGCGCTGATGGACGCCGGCATGCAGATCTCCATCGGCTCCGTCACCTCCGGCTCCTGCGCGGCGTTCGGCGACCTGGCGGCGGCCGACAACCTGTTCTTCATCACGCCCTCCGCTTCCGCGGCCAACGTGATCGAAAAAGGCTCCAACGCCTTCCGCGTCTGCTTCGGCGACCCCGATCAGGGCGTCCTGGCCGCCCGCGAGCTGACCAAGAATTACAAGAACATCGGCTGCATCTATGACACCAGCGATCCGTATTCCTCCGGCATCTATGAGGCGTTCAAGGGCGAAATGGACAAGCTCGGCGCCACCTATCTGCTGCAGTCCTTCGACGCGGAAAACAAGAAGGATTTCTCCACCCAGGCCGAAGCCCTCAAGGGCTGCGACGTGGTGTTCACCCCCTTCTATTACACCGAAGCCGGTCTGGTGGCCAAGGCGCTCGTCGCCAAGGGCAGCAGCGCGGTGGTTTACGGCTGCGACGGTCTTGACGGCATTGCCGATCAGATCGAAGGCGTTGACGTGAAGGTCATGTACATCACCCCGTTCGACGCCAACAGCGCCAACGAAAACGTTGCCAAATTCGTCGCTTCCTACAAAGAAACCTACGGCGTGGTCCCCGATCAGTTCGCCGCCGACGGTTATGACGCCATCTACGCCATTTTTGAAGCCATGAAGGCTGCCGGCATCGACGACGCCAAGATCGGCTGCAGCGAACTTTGCGACGCTGTCGTCAAGGCGATCACCGACCCGTCCTTCAAGCTCGAAGGCGTGACCGGCACCATGACGTGGGACGCTTCCGGCGCCTGCACCAAGATCCCGCAGATCGTCGAGCTCGGCAAGTAAAATTCTTCAATCGAATAACGGCGTGCGGCCGCTTTGGCGGCCGCGCGCTTATCCTGTTTTTACAGGGTCTGTCAGCCGGTAAAATTCAAGCGGCACGGACGCTTTCCGCCTTTTCGTGAGGTTTGAATTTTTCCGGCTTTCATTCCGTTTCAACGCCCCAAACAAAGGAGAGAATCAACCTATGAGTACAATTATGGACGGGCTGAGTCTCGGCGCGATCTACGCGCTGATCGCCCTGGGCTACACCATGGTTTACGGCATTGCGAAAATGCTCAACTTCGCCCACGGCGACATCATCATGGTCGGCGCCTACGCCATCCTCACCAGCCTGCAGCTCACCGGCAACCCCTATCTTGCCGTGGCGGTCTCCATTCTGGTGTGCACGGCGTCCGGCGTGATCATCGAGCGGCTGGCCTACAAGCCCCTGCGCGGCGCGTCGCCCCTGGCTGTGCTGATCACCGCCATCGGCGTCAGCTTTTTCCTGCAGGCGGTCGCGCAGCTCATCTACGGCTCAAAGTCGCAGGCCATTTCCCTGCCGGATTTCGGCAAGGTGTCGCTCGGCGGCGCCACGATCAACGTGAGCACGATCCTCACGCTCGTCATCGGCGGCGTCATCATGGTCGCGCTGACGCTGTTCGTCAAAAAAACGCGCACCGGCCGCGCCATGCAGGCGGTGTCGGAAGATAAGGGCGCGGCGCTGCTCATGGGCGTGAACGTCAACCGTATCATCATGATCACCTTCGCCATCGGCTCCATGCTTGCGGCGTTCGCCAGCCTGTTTTATCTGATGCAGATCCCCTCCATCACGCCCACGCTCGGCTCCATGCCCGGCATCAAAGCGTTCACCGCGGCGGTCATCGGCGGCATCGGCTCCATCCCCGGCGCCATGCTCGGCGGCGTGCTGCTCGGCCTGATCGAAAAGATCTGCCTGAGCATTCCCGTCATCGCGCCCTACACGACCTCCATCGAATTCAGCCTGCTGATCTTAATCCTGCTGGTCAAGCCCATCGGCATCCTCGGCAAAAAAATCAGAGAGAAGGTGTGAGCATGAGCCGGTATCTTGCCAACTTCAAAAAGCAGTTCAAATTCAAATACGTCGTCAACTGGCTTCTGATCGCCGCCGCGCTCGTGGTGCTGATCATTCTCAGCGAAGCGGGCGCGCTCAACCGCTCCACCACGGGTCTGCTTTCCAAAATCGCCTACAGCATCATCCTCGCCACCTCCCTCAACTTAGTGGTCGGCTTTCTGGGTGAATTGAGCCTCGGTCACGCCGGGTTCGCGTGCCTGGGCGCCTACATCGGCACCTTTGCGGCAAGCGCCATGAGCGCCGTGATCGGCAGCAAGCTCGTCGTCATCCTCCTCGCCATGCTCATCGGCGGTGTGGTCGCCGCCGTGTTCGGCCTGATCATCGGCCTGCCGGCGCTGCGCTTGAAGGGCGACTACCTCGCCATCGTCACGCTGGCGTTCGGTGAGATCGTGCGCAACATTTTCAAAAACCTGCCCATGTTCGGCGGCGCAATGGGCTACGCCTCCAAAACCTATAACCAGAAAGAGCTGTTCATCATCGCGTTCGTGGCGGTCATTGTCGTGCTCATCCTCATGCAGAACCTCATCCGCAGCAAGCACGGCCGCGCCATCACCGCCATCCGCGACAATGAGATCGCCGCGCGCGCCATGGGCATCAACGTCACGTTCTACAAGCTGTTCGTGTTCGTCATCGCCGCCTTTTTCGCGGGCATCGCGGGCGTGCTCTACGGCCACTTCACCACGCCCATCCTCTACACGAAATTCGATTACAACTTTTCCATCGAGATCCTCGTCATGGTCGTGCTCGGCGGCATGGGCAGCCTCAACGGCTCCATCATTTCCGCCACGCTCATCACCATTATCAACTTTGAACTGCAGGCCAAGCTTTCCGGCGATCTGGCCGCGGTGCGCACGCTGGTTTACGCCATCATTCTGATCCTGATCGTTGTGTTCAACAACGTCCCGGCCTTCAAGCCGATCAAGGAACGGTTCAGCCCGCGCACCCTCAAGGCAAACCGCCTTGCCAAAAAAGCAGAGACCGCCTCCACCGTGCTGGACGACGCGGCGGAATGGAACCGCATTGAAACCAAGGTGAAGATGGATTCCGTGTTCACCACCAACCTGCCCCACAGCGAAACCACTGAACCCGACGAAGCGCCGAAGGAGGAAGAATAATGGCTGACCTGATGCTGGAAACCAAAAACTTAGGCATTTCCTTCGGCGGCCTGAAGGCCGTGCAGGACGTGAACCTGAAAATCAAAAAGAACGAGCTTTACGGGCTGGTCGGCCCCAACGGTGCCGGCAAAACCACGGTGTTCAACATGCTCACGGGCGTTTATCAGCCCACGACCGGCACGTTTTACCTTGACGGCGAGGAGCTCAAGGGCAAAAGCCAGGAAAAGATCAACCACAAGGGCATTGCCAGAACGTTCCAGAACATTCGCCTGTTCAGCAACATGTCCGTCATCCGCAACGTGCTCGTGGCGCTGCACAACCAGCCCGAATTCAAATACAACCCCTTTGACGCCATGCTCCACACCCCCCGCTATTACGACGTGGAGGTGCGCATGCGCGACAAGGCCAAAGAGATTTTAGACGTGTTCGGCCTGCTCGAGGAACGCAACAATCTGGCCTGCAACCTCTCTTACGGCACGCAGCGGCGGCTCGAGATCGCCCGCGCGCTGGCCACCAACCCCAAGCTGCTGCTGCTCGACGAACCGGCAGCCGGCATGAACCCCAACGAAACGGCCGAGCTGATGAGCATCGTCAAGGATATCCGCGACCGGTTCGACCTGACCGTTCTGCTCATCGAGCACGATATGAAATTCGTTTCCGGCCTGTGCGATGAAGTGACCGTGCTCAACTTCGGCACGACGCTCGCGCAGGGCACCACCGCCGAAGCGCTCAACGACCCCGAAGTGATCCGCGCTTATATAGGAGGGTAACGGTATGGCACTGCTTGAAGTTAAAAATTTAGACGTTTATTACGGCATGATCCAGGCGATCCGCGGCATCAGCTTTGAGGTGAACGAGGGCGAGATCGTCACCCTCATCGGCGCCAACGGCGCGGGCAAGACCACCACCATGCAAAGCATCATGGGGCTTGTGCCGATCAAGCGCGGCACCGTGACCTACAACGGGCAGGATATCACCCGCGTGCCCGGCCACAAGATCGTTCATCTGGGCATGACGCAGGTGCCTGAGGGCCGCCGCATTTTTCAGCAGCTCACCGTGCACGACAACCTGCTCATGGGCGCTTACGCCGTGGCCGACAAGAAGCAGGTGCAGCGCGATATCGACGAGATCTGCACCCGTTTCGAGATCCTCGGCGAACGCAAAAACCAGATCGCCGGCACGCTTTCCGGCGGTGAGCAGCAAATGCTTGCCATGGGGCGCGCCATGATGAGCCACCCGAAGCTGCTCATGCTCGACGAGCCCTCCATGGGGCTGTCCCCCCTGTTTGTCGACAAGGTGTTCGACATCATCAAGGATTATCACCAGAGCGGCTGCACGATCCTGCTCGTGGAACAAAACGCCAAAAAGGCGCTTTCCATTGCCGACCGCGCCTACGTGCTCGAAACCGGCAGCATCACCCTGAGCGGCACGGCCGACGACCTGCTGCACAACGAGGCGGTCAAAAAAGCGTACCTCGGCGCCTGACAAAACAAAACCAAACGCCATGCAGAAAACAAACTGCACGGCGTTTTTCTTTTGCATATTTTCCGGACGCCCGGTTCAAAATAACAGCGAAACATTTGCGAAGGGAGTCCGAACAAACGATGGACATTGAATTTCAGCGAATCAGGCGGCCGTTCTGGACGAAGCCGGGGGTTTACGCGGCGGTGCTGCTGTGTCTGACCGCCGTCGGGCTCGGCTCTTACGCGGCCATGCGCAAAAGCCTCACCCCCGTGGAGGTGCCGACCCAAAGCGACGTATTCACCCCGCCGGAGGAGCCGCTGCAGGTGATCGTGCCGCAAACGCAGCCGATCCTGCTCACCGAGCCGACCACCAAAGCCGAAGCGACCACGGCGGCGGATAACCTGCCGTTCACGGGCAGCTTCTGTCTGCCGATGAGCACGGAGATCTTAAAGGATTATTCCGACGGCGAAATGGTCTTTTCGCAGACCATGAACGATTGGCGCATCCACAACGGCATCGACTTCACCGGGCAGAGCGGCAGCGAGGTGCGCGCCGTGCAGCGCGGCACGGTCAAAGCCGTGTATGACGACGAACTGTGGGGCACGGTGGTCGAGATCGACCACGGGAATGAGATGATCGTGAAATACTGCGGGCTGACCAAGCCGTCGACGCTGCCGGTCGGGACCGAGGTGCGGAAGGGTCAGGCGATCGGCGAGCTGGGCGAGATCCCCGTGGAAGCGGCGGAAGAGCCGCACCTGCACGTGGAGATCACCGTCAACGGAAAAACCGTCGACCCGCTGGCGGCAATGAACCGCGCGGAATGAACCAACAACACAAAAGTTTCGGTCAAGCCTTTTCAAAGGCGGTGATGAACCGCGCGGAATGAACAAACAACACAAAAGTTTCGATCAAACCTTTTCAAAGGTTTGCGGATTCCAAAGGCAGAGCCTT
>CAMJHI010000052.1 GCA_946405475.1 uncultured Clostridia bacterium | reverse complement strand
CTGTGCTACAACGTGGCAGGGCTGCCCATTCCCTCGGCGTTCAGCCCCACCCAAAAGGTCGTGCCCACCGCCACCAAAAAGATCAGTCAGGTGCTCAACGACTGCGGGTGCGACATCATCGCCGTGCAGGAGGATTTTCAGTTTCACGGCATCCTCGCGCGGCAGATGACGAATTACACCTATCAGACATTCACCTCCGGCGGCATCCCCGTGGGCGACGGGCTGAACATCTTTTCCAAATATCCGCTCTACAACGTGGAGCGCGTGGCGTGGAACGAGGCCTACGGCATTTTCACGCAGGGGGCGGACGAGCTCACCCCCAAGGGCTTCATCAAATGCACGGTCGATTACAAGGGACTGCTGTTCGATTTTTACAACATCCACGTGGACGCCTACGGCTCGGAGATCGACTGCGCTTTTAAGGTCAAGCAGTTCAATCAGCTGCTCGATTACATCACCGAAAACTCGGCGGGTCGCAGCGTGATGATCACGGGCGACTACAACGCCATCATGCACAGCGACGTCAACGCCCGGCTTTACCCCATCCTCATTGAGGGCGGCGGGTTCAAGGACGCGTGGTGCGAGGTCGTCAACGACGGCGATTATTTTCAGGGTGACGACAAATATGAACGGATCAACTATTACACGTCGCTCTATCAGGATTACTGGGGCTATTGGGATTCCGTGGAGCGCATGCTTTACCGCGACGGCGACCTGCATCTGACCGCGCTGACGAACGAATATGAGCTGTACGTCGACGAAAACGGCAACCCGTTGAGCGACCACGCCAGCTGCCGGTTCGATTTCACCTTCACTGCCGACGGTTACGTCCGCCCGGAAATGGAACTGAAGCAGCCGCAGCGTGAGAGCATTTTCAAAACCGTTTACCGCGTGATCCACTACTTCTTCCACAGTCTCAGCCTCATTCTCAGCAACCTGTGGAACTGGGCGGTCCACGGCGAATACCGCTGACATCATGCAGACAAAGGAGAAATCACCATGGAACTGATCCAGAGCTTTTCGGTCGACCACACGCGCATCGTCCCCGGCATTTTCACCAGCCGGGTCGATCAGCTGGGCGCGTATGCGGTCACGACCTATGATATCCGGCTGAAAAAGCCGAACCGCGAACCGGTCATTGACGTGGCGGCCATGCACTCGCTGGAGCACTTGATCGCCACCTTCCTTCGCAACGACCCGGATTGGAAGGATGACGTCGTTTATTGGGGCCCCATGGGCTGTCTCACCGGCTTTTATCTCATCCTCAAGGGCACCCGCGCCCCGCGTGAGCTTTATGAGCTGCTGCTGCGCGCTTTTCGCAGCGTGGCCGACGCGCAGGTGGTGCCCGGCGCCACGGCCGTCAACTGCGGCCACTACCTCATGCACAACCTCGGCATGGCCAAATGGTACGCGAAGGAATTTGTCGATTATCTGGAAGCCAACGCCGACAACGCTGCCATTTTTGAATACCCCCGGGCCGAGCGGCTCGTCACGGACGACGGCCGGCATTTCTTTGATTCGTGATCCGTTAGCGGACAGCGAATAGCGGATAGCAGATAGCTTTTGGAAGACGCGCTATCAGCTATCAGCTATCGGCTATCGGCTTCGAGCTTCAGCTCGACAAATTCGCTTCCCGGAGGGTAAGAACATGACTGTTAAAATCATCAACCTGTTCATTGCGTTCGTCGTGCTGCTTTCGTCGATCTTTCGGGTGGATCTGGGCTACGGTATGAACCCCACGCGCAAAACGCTCGATTTAGAGGGCGAGGGGTATCAGCTCGTCTGGTCGGATGAATTCAAGGGCGACAGTCTGGACAAAGACAAGTGGAACGACGACCAGAGCGTGGACGGCTGCCACTGGGGCGCTGTGCGCCGCGGCGGCTTCTGGCACAAGGACATGATCCGCGTGAGCGACGACAATTTGTACATCGACGTCAAATACGTCGACGAAGAACAGGCGGCGCGCTACGGCGGCGATTACAAGGCCGGGTGGTACACCGCTTACGTCACCACACGCCTGTCCAATCCGAGCAACACGAATGAGCCGGACGATTTTCTTTACGGCTATTTTGAAACGCGCTGCATCCTGCCCCCGGGCGAAGGGCTCTGGTCGGCGTTCTGGATGATGAACAAGGGCGTTTACACCGTGGGGGACGACGGGCGCGACGGCACGGAGATCGACGTGTTCGAGTCGCTCGACAGCTATCAGGCGCCGCGCAAAACCGCCAACGCCATCGGCTCGAACCTGCATTGGGATGGTTACAACGACGACCACGTCGGTTATCACGTGGGCACGTTTTACCCGCAGAACGATCCCTACACCGAATACAACACCTACGGCGTGAAATGGACGCCCGACGAATACGTGTTTTACATCAACGGGCACGAAACCGCGCGCACCGGCAGCGGCGGCGTGTCGCAAAACCCGGAATTCCTGCTGCTTTCCATTGAGATCGACGGCAGCGGCGGCGTCCCCGGCGGACGGGGCGACATCAGCCGCAACCCGGACAATATGACGTTCGTGGTCGACTACGTGCGCGTGTATCAAATTGCGGAATGAGGTGAGCGATATGAGGCTCGGATTATCAAGCTGCAGCAAACCGTTTGGCGAAGAGCTGTTCAAGGCCTATGCCGCGGCGGGGATCGACGCCATGGAAATTTCCTACGGCAAAGAGGCCACCGAAGCGCTGGATTTTGCGCAGGCAAAGCAGTGGGCGGAATCGACCGGCGTGGCGCTTTGGTCGCTGCACCTGCCGTTCATGCCGTTCAATATCATTGATATTTCCTATCCGACCATCGCGGATCGGACCGTGGATTATTTTCTTGACCTGATGCGCCGCGCCAACGGGCAGGCGGGCGTCACGCGCTTTATCGTGCACCCCAGCGGCGAGCCGATCATGGACAGCCGCCGTGCCCTGCGCATGGAAACGGCGCAGCGGTCGCTGGCCCGCATGGCGGCGGCCGCCGACGAGCTCGGCGCGGTCGTCTGCGTCGAAAACCTGCCGCGCACTTGCCTGGGCAAAAACAGCGACGAAATGCTGGAACTGCTGAAAGCGCATGAGAGTCTGCGCGTGTGCTTTGACACCAACCACCTGCTGGGCGAGGACTTCGCGCCCTTTATCGAAAAGTTGGGCGATAAGATCGTGACTACCCACGTGTCGGATTATGATTTTGTCGACGAAAAGCACTGGCTGCCCGGCGAGGGCAAGCTGGACTGGCCGCGGCTTGTTAAGTGCCTGCAGGCGGCCGGATACGACGGCGCATGGCTTTACGAGGTGGGCTTTGCCCCGCCTGAAAGCGCGCCGTGGCGCACCCGTGACCTGACCTGTGAAGACTTTGCCGCAAACTATCGTTCCATGATGCAAAAGCTCTGAAACGGTCGGAATTCAGAAGAGGAGGAACGACATGAAAAAGAAGCTTGCTTTTCTGGCCGCGCTGGCGGTGACGATCGGCGCGCTGGTCGGCTGCACGAAAGCGACGGTGGAGCCCCAGCCGACGCTGCCGCATCAGGGTGAGACCGCTTCGGCCGAGGATGGTTCGATCTATGCCGTGGGCGAGACCGTGACCGCCCAGAACGGCGACACGCAGGTGGCGCAGCCCGTGACGGATCAGGCCGGTGAGCTGGTGGGCGTTACGCTCATGACGCCGGAGGACGCGGCGTCCCGCGAGGCCGAGGCCGAGGCTGAGACGGCGACCGAAACGAAACCAGAAACGGAAACCACGACCGCTTACCCCGGCCACACCAACCGGGAACACATCACCACCGTGGTGATACGTTCGACCTCGCCCAACCGCCTCACCACGCGTCCCACGATGCCCGAAACTGAGCCGAAAACAGTGAAGCTGCCCGAGTCGCTTTCCACCAACCGGCCGGTCGGAACCACCGTGGCGCCGAAAAAGGTCAAGGTCAGCTACCCCGGCACGCTCTCGTTCACCGCAAACGGCGAGACCGTCAAATACCAGATCGACAAATATGAAGCCTCCTTCGTCAACAACAACGCCGCCCTCACGCTCACCGTGCATCCCCTGACCGCGCTGCGTGCGCCGGTGATCGTGCAGCTCGGCTACGACTGCTACGACGCCGACGGCGTAAAGCTCAACAAAGAAACCATGCGCGCCCCCGCCGCCCTCAACCCGGACGGCTCCGCCACCACCGCCCTGGCGCCCCTGGCCACGGGCACGGTGCGTGTGGTGTTTCTCGATGATCAGGCGTGATGCTTGACAAAACCCGCAAAAACAGCTCCCGATGTTCGTGTGGAACGTCGGGAGCTGTTTTCATTCCGACACCGACAAGAGAGATCCCGGAACAAAAACGGGTCGGGAAAGTTCTTTTTGATTGTTCTGCACGAAATTTTATAAAATCTTTGAAAATATATGTTGTATTTGCACAAAAGTGCTGATATAATGAAATTGTCAAAGTGGCCGATACGGCGCTTTGGCAAAAAATCCGAAGGAGGTCATGGTCATGAAAAAGACGACACGCTGGCTGGCCGTTTTGATCGCGCTGCTGCTCATGGTGTCTGTCTGCCCTGTTGCCATTGCCTCCGCGGCAGGGCGGCAGGCCGATACGTTCACCTTCGATCCGGATCTGACGAAGGCCTCCTCTCATCAGCCGGAGCTGTCGCTCGCCCTCAACGGCACAGCAACAGCGAACAGCTTCGATTTCACCACGCTTCACGATACGCTGCTGGAGCAATTTGAAAACTGCGCGACTGAGATTCCCCTGCAGGCCTATCATATCCCGCTCGATCAGACGCAGGCGCTGGTCGATTACATCGGCAGCGAAATGCCGGAAGCGTTCCACCTCAACTTCTCGTTTTCCGTTCGCTCCTCGGGCGGTTATCTTTCCGAATTGCGCAACATCACCTACCGCTACACGGCGGAGGAATACGCCGCGAAGCTGGAGCAGTTTCATCAGAACGCCGCCTGGCTGCTGCGCGATCTGACCGACCCGGCGCTGACCGAGGTCGAAAAAGCGCTGCTGCTCCACGACCGCATCATTACGTGGACGGCCTACGGTTACTGCGGCAACAATAATGTCGGTTCCCCCTGCTACACGGTGGAGGGGCCGCTGCTGATGCACCAAGGCGTCTGCTCGGGTTACGCGCGGCTGTACCACTACCTGCTTGAGCAGGTCGGCATCGAATCGCAATACGTCGATTCCGAATCGCTCAACCACGCCTGGAACATGATCAAGGTCAACGGCGCGTGGTATCACGTGGACGTCACGTGGGATGACGGCGGCTGGACCGACGTAGCCGGCCGGGTGTTCCACGAAAATTTCCTGCGCTCGACCAAAGGCATACGCGACACCCAGCACACGGCCGATGATTATTCCGCCGTGCCCGTTTCCACCGCTTACGACAACGCCTACTGGCAGAATTCGATCGCGGAATTCGTCTGGAGCCACAGCACGCTGTATTTCATCGATTCCATGAGCGGCGCCCTGTATCAATCCCAAAACGGCTCGGCCCGCAAGCTGTTCGCGCTCGGCGGCGCGTGGGGCAACTGGGGCATTCACAAAAAAGCCACCAGCCAAAGCGACACGATCGTGACGAAGTTCCACTGCCTGTCGGCCAACAGCCGCTATCTGTATTACACCACGCCCACGCAGGTGGTGCGGCTCAGCCTGCCGGATCTGAACGCCTCGGTGGTTGATTCGCCCACGCTCGCCTCCGGTTCCTATCTCTTCGGCGCCCACGTCAACGATTGGACGATGACGGCGCAGATCGGCACCAACCCGATCACCATCACGCAGACCAAAACGGTTCAGCTCACGCAGGATTTCTCCGTTGCTTATCAGGCCAACGGCGGCAGCGGCGCACCGCAGCCGCAAACCAAGCTCGCCGGTCAGCCGCTGACCATCACCTCGATCCAGCCGACCCGCTCCGGCTATGCTTTCCTCGGCTGGAACACCAAGGCGGACGGCTCCGGCGCGAGCTATCAGCCGGGCAGCGTTTACACCAAGGATGAGGATATCACGCTTTGGGCGCAGTGGCGCAGACAGGTCGACAACAACGACCAGCCGACGCAGCCGACGCAGCCCACCCAGCCGACCCAGCCCGATCAGCCCCCCGCCGAAAGCGAGGAGCCTGCCGAACAGCAGCAGCCGCAGCAAAAGCAGGGACTTCTTGACTGGCTGCGCGCCATGTTCGCGTTTTTCCTAAATCTTCTGTTCGGAACCTGACCGTTCTCTTAACTGGATCGAAAATCAAAAGACCCGCTGAACCAAACGGAACAGCGGGTCTTTTTTTGTTGGCAGTGCGTCAGATTTTGGCTACGCCGGAATCGCGGGCGGCCTGCGCCACGGCGGCGGCCACAGCGTCTTTGACGCGGGGATCGAACGCCTTGGGCAGAATGTAATCGGCGGTCAGCTCATCTTCGGAAATGAGGTCGGCCAGCGCGTTGGCGGCGGCCACCTTCATGGCTTCGTTGATGTCGCTGGCGCGAACGTCGAGCGCGCCGCGGAAGATGCCGGGGAACGCCAGCACGTTGTTGACCTGGTTCGGGAAGTCGCTGCGGCCGGTGCAGACCACGGCGGCGCCCGCTTCGAGCGCGAGGTCGGGCATGATTTCGGGCACCGGGTTGGCCATGGCCATCACGATGGCGTTATCCGCCATGGATTTGACCATTTCGGGGGTCACGCAGCCGGGCGCGGACACGCCGATGAAGATATCGGCGCCCTTGAGCGCGTCGGCAAGCTGACCGGTGATGCGGTCGTTGTTGGTGAAATCAGCGATTTCCTGCTTGGCAGGGGTCAGGCCGGGCGTACCGTCGCAGATGATGCCCTTGCGGTCGCACATGATGATGTTCTTCATGCCCATCCACTTGAAGAGCTTGGCAATGGCAACGCCTGCCGCGCCGGCGCCGTTGAACACGGCGGTGCAGTCTTTGATGTCTTTCTTCACGATCTTCAGCGCGTTGATGAGGGCCGCGGAGCAAACGACCGCGGTGCCGTGCTGATCGTCGTGGAAGATCGGGATGTCGCACTTTTCTTTGAGCTTGCGCTCGATCTCGAAGCAGCGGGGCGCGCCGATGTCTTCCAGGTTCACGCCGCCGAAGCTGCCGGCCAGCAGGGAAACCACGTTGACGATTTCGTCCACGTCCTTGGTGCGCACGCAAAGCGGAATGGCGTCAACGCCGCCGAACTCTTTGAACAGCACGCATTTGCCTTCCATGACGGGCATGCCGGCTTCGGGGCCGATATCGCCCAGACCCAGCACGGCGGTGCCGTCGGTGACGACGGCCACGGTGTTCCAGCGGCGGGTCAGCTCATAGCTTTTGTTGATATCCTTCTGGATCTCCAGGCAGGGCGCGGCAACGCCGGGGGTGTAGGCCAGCGAAAGGGCGTCTTTGTTGTCGACCTTGGCGCGGGCGTTCACTTCGAGTTTGCCCTTCCACTCATAGTGAAGGCGCAGGGATTCTTTTGCGTAGTCCATCGTTTATCATCCTTTTCAAGTTATTTTATCAATGCGGAATGCGGAAGGCGGAATTGAGGGTCGCTTCGCTCCGATTTTCAGAACTTAACAAATCAATCCTGTTTCGACCGTTTCGGTGAGCAGGATACGGCGCCGTCTGTTGCGGCGCGCCTGCCAATGGATCCGAACCAGCCGGTTCGACAGAGCTCAATTCCGAACTCCGAATTCATAATTCCGAATTATTTCTCGTCCCACGGGAAGGTGTAGCTCAGGCCGAGATCGTCGCGCACCTTGCTGATTTCCTTCTGAACGGCTTCGTTGATCGGCACGCCGCTGTCCTTGCGGGCCAGCCACACGTTCCACTCTTTTTCACCGGCGGAATAGATATGATCCTGACCGGGAGCCTTCTTGGAGGCGCGGACGGTGCGGATGATCTCGCCGGCCTTTTTGCGGGCCAGCTCTTCGCCCAGGAAGTGGTCGGTGTCGATGGCGATGAAGAAGTGACCCAGATGGTAGGGCACCAGTTCGCCGTTGGGGCCTTTGCCGTCGAGCATTTTGCCGTAGTTGCCGTCCTGCAGGATGGAGGAGAGCAGCTCCACGACCATGGCGTAGCCGTAGCCCTTGTAGCCGCCGAGGGCTTCGCCGATGCCGCCCAGGGTGGTGAGAGCGGCCGTGCCCTGACGGATCTTTTTCAGCGCCACGCCGGCGTCGCCGGAAACAGGGTTGCCGTCAATGTCGATGATAGTGCCGGGGTGCACGTCTTCACCGATGCGCTCATAATACTCGATCTTGCCGTTCTGGGTGATGGAGGTGGCGCAGTCGATGACGAAATCAAAATCTTCGTCGGTGGGGATGCCGATGGTCAGCGGGTTGGTGCCGAACATGCCTTCCACGCCGAAGGTCGGGGCGACGGAGGGGCGCGCGTTGGTGCCGGTCATGCCGATGCAGCCAGCCTTGGCGGCCATGGTGGCATAATAGCCGGCGATGCCGTAGTGGCAGGAATTGCGCACAACGACCATGCCCATGCCGTATTTCTTCGCCTTTTCAATGGCCATTTTCATCGACTTGTAGCCGATGACCTGACCCATGCCGTCGTGGCCGTCGACCACCGCGGTGGTCTCGGTCTCTTTGACAATTTCAAAGTTGGTCACGGGCTGCTGAATGCCCGCGTTGATGCGGTCGATGTAGATGGGCTTGAAGCGGTTGCAGCCGTGGGATTCGATGCCGCGGCGGTCGGATTCCAGCAGAACGTCGACCACGATTTCCGCGTCGTCCGCCGGAACGCCGACGCCCTTGAACGCATCCACCATGAAATCATGAATGGTTTTCCAGTCAACAACAATTTTTGCCATTTTTAATACACTCCTTTTTGAATTGTGAATTATGAATTAGGAATTAGGAATTATTGCTATCAGCTATCAGCTGACTACTGACAACTGCTATCGGCTATCAGCTATCCGCTATCGGCTTATTCTTCTTCCCAGTTTCTCGCGCGCTCCACGGCTTTTTTCCAGCCCTTGTAGAGGCGGTTGCGGGTGTCGAAATCCATCACCGGCCAGAACACCTTGTCAACCTCGCGGTTCTGCTCGATCTCGTTGGTGTCTTTCCAGAAGCCCACGCAAAGCCCGGCCAGATACGCCGCGCCCAGCGCGGTGGTCTCGACCGTTTTGGGGCGGTCGACCTTGGTGCGGATCATGTTGGCCTGGATCTGCAGCATGATGTTGCTCACGCTCGCGCCGCCGTCGACGCGCAGCTCGCTCAGCTCGATCTCAGCGTCCTGCATCATGGCTTCGAGCAGGTCGGTCATCTGGTAGGTGATGCTTTCCAGCACGGCGCGGGCAAAATGCGCGCGGTTCACGCCGCGGGTGAGCCCCACGATGCAGCCGCGGGCGTACATATCCCAATACGGCGCGCCCAGACCGGTGAACGCGGGCACCAGATAAATGCCGTTGGCGTCGGGCACGCTTTCGGCCAGTTCGTCGCAGCGGGGGGCGGAATCGATCATGTGCAATTCGTCGCGCATCCATTTAATGACCGAACCGGCGTTGAAGGCGCTGCCTTCGAGCGCGTAGGTCACTTCATCGCCAATGCCCCAAGCCACGCCCGAAAGCAGGTTGTTTTTGCTTTCCACGCGCTTGTCGCCCGTGTTCATCAGCATGAAGCAGCCGGTGCCGTAGGTGTTCTTGGCCTGACCGGGCTTGAAGCAGCCCTGACCGAACAGCGCCGCGGGCTGGTCGCCGATGGCGCCGCAGATGGGGATACCGGCCAGATTTTCAAGGCCGATGATGCCCGCCGCCACTTCGCCGTAATGCATGCTCGACGGCACGGGCTTGGGCAGAATGGACATGGGAATACCGAGCTTTTCGCACAGGGTCTCGTCCCACGTGAGCTTGTCCACGTCAAACAGCATGGTGCGGCAGGCGTTGGAATAATCGGTCACGTGAACCTTGCCGCCGGTGAGGTTCCAGATCAGCCAGGTTTCCACCGTGCCGAAGAGCAGCTTGCCCTCGTCGGCGAGCTTGCGGGCGCCGGGTACGTTATCGAGGATCCATTTGATCTTCGTGCCGGAAAAATAGGCGTCGATGAGCAGGCCGGTGTGCTGCTTGATGTAATCGTTCAGGCCCTCCGCCTTGAGCTGCTCGCACAATTCAGCCGTGCGGCGGCACTGCCACACGATGGCGTTGTAAACGGGCTTGCCGGTGGTTTTATCCCACAAAATGGTGGTCTCGCGCTGGTTGGTGATGCCGATGGCGGCAACCTCCTCGGGCTTGACCGTGCTGTTGAGGAACATGGACGAAATGGATTGGAACTGGCTGTAAAGAATGTCGAGCGGATCGTGCTCGACCCAGCCGGCCTTGGGGTAGATCTGGTCGAATTCTTTCTGGGCTTTGGCGACGATGTGCCCCCTTTTGTCGAAAATGATCGCGCGGGAGCTGGTGGTGCCCTGATCGAGCGCCATCACGTACTTCGGTGCAGCCAAATCGAAAACCTCCTTAAAGTCACAGATTTTACCGCTTTCTATCATACACCAAAAGCAAGGGTCAAGTCAATGATTCTTTGCTTTTTCGTAAATAAAAGCTGACAGCCGATAGCGGATAGCCAATAGCCGATAGCCGATAGCAAATAGCTGATAGCGGAAGTCAGTTGTCAGCTGATAGCCGATAGCAATAATTCCTCATTCATAATTCCTCATTCCTAATTCATTTCGCCTTCTGCATGATTTGGCGGCACGCAAGAATGCGTGCCCTACAACATGAACCGCACAGCGATCAACAACC
>CAMJHI010000051.1 GCA_946405475.1 uncultured Clostridia bacterium | reverse complement strand
CCGAGCCCGAAGTGGAAGCCGAACCCGAAGTGGAGGCTGAACCCGAAGTGGAGGCTGAACCCGAAGTGGAGGCTGAACCCGAAGTAGAGGCTGAACCCGAAGTCGAAGCTGAACCCGAAGTCGAAGCTGAACCCGAAGTCGAAGCCGAGCCCGAAGTCGAAGCCGAGCCCGAAGTTGAGGACGAACCCGAAGTCGAGGACGAACCCGAAGTCGAAGCTGAACCCGAAGTCGAAGCCGAGCCGGAAGTTGAATCCGAACCCGAAGTCGAAGCCGAGCCGGAAATCGAAACCGAGCCCGAAGTTGAGGACGAACCGGAAGTCGAAGCTGAGCCCGAAGTCGAAGCCGAGCCGGAAGTCGAAGCTGAACCCGAGGTCGAGCCCGAACCGGAAGCTGAAGCTGAGCCCGAAGTCGAAGCTGAACCCGAAGTCGAAACCGAGCCTGAAACCGAGGTTGAACCGGAAGTCGAAGCCGAACCCGAAACCGAACCCGAAACGGAACCGGTGAAAAAGATCATTGACGATTTCGATCAGCGCTATGATAAATTCGTCGGCAGCAAGCGCCCCATTGAGGCAGAAGATAAAAAAGATTCTCATCCGGCGGAGCCTTCCGGCCGGAACGAAGAGCCGGCCGTGACCGTGAAATCGAGCAAGAAGCCGGCCGTGATCATCGTGCTGGTGCTGCTTGTGGCCATTATCATCGTGTCCGGCGTGGTGCTGGGCAAGCAGTTTAAGGCCGACAAGCCCGCCGCGCAAACGACCACCGCCGCGCAGACTTCCGCTGCGCAAACGACCGCCGTACAGAAAACAACGGCGGCCGCCACCACCGCCGCGCCTACCACCGCCGCACCAAAAAAAGGCCTGCTGCCCGCCGGGGTCAAGGTGTCGCAGCTCGTCACCATCGGCACCTATGAGCAGGATAACAACAAGGGCAACGGCAAGGAAAAAATGCAGTGGCAGGTGCTCGCCGTCGAAAAGGGCAGGGCGCTCGTCATCAGCAAATACGCGCTGGATTGCCAGCCGCTTGACAAGAAGAATCCCCGCGTTTCGTGGGAAAAATGCTGGCTGCGTCAGTCGCTTAACAGCACCTTCCTCACCACCGCCTTCACCGAAGCGGAGCAGGCCGGTATTTTGTCAACGAAAGTCGCCGCGACGAGCGACGGCGGAAAAGCCACCAGCGATAAAATCTTCCTCCTCAGCCTGAAAGAGGTGGAAAAATACGGTCTGAAATACCGCACGCCCACCAAATACGCCGTGGCGCGCGGCGTGGCGACCCACAATTATGCGGTCGAAGGCAGCAAGATCACCACGTGGCTGCTGCGCGACCCGAAAACCTACACCGGCTTTGTGTCCTCCCCCTATTACGGCGGCAAGGTGGGCATTTGCCCGGCCATGTGGGTCACGGTCACGACTCAATAAACCCAACATCAGAAAAGGAAAAAGCCTTGAAGCGAGCGATCACTTCAAGGCTTTTGCTGTTCATATAATTATTATGCGATCGGTTCAAAATCGGCGGGGCCGTGCTTGCACAGCGGGCAGACGAAATCCTCCGGCAATTCGTCGCCTTCATAGACGTAACCGCAAATCTTGCACACAAAACCCTTTTTGCCCTCGGTCTGCGGCTTGGGCTTGACGTTGTTCTGATAATAGGTGTAGGTCATGGTCTCTTTGTCGGAAAGCACGCGTGCCTCGGTCACTTCGCAGATGAACATGCCGTGGGTGTCCAGGTCAACGTACTGTTCCACCTTCAGCGACAGGAACGAATTGGTGTAATGCGGCAGGAACACCAGCCCGTTGTCGCTGCGCAGGGGCTCGTAGCCCGCAAATTTGTCCACGTTGCGGCCGCTGCGGAAGCCGAAGCTTTCAAACACGCTGAACGGCGCTTCGACGGACAGGCAGTTGATGTTCATTTTGCCCGTCTGTTTGATGACGTGGTGGGAATAGTTCTGTTTGTTGATGCACACCGCCACGCGGTTGGGCGAGCTGGTCACCTGCGACACGGTGTTCACGATCAGGCCGTTGTCTTTCTTGCCGTCGTTCGAGGTCACAACGTACAGCCCGTAGCCGATGTTGAACAGAGCGGTCAGATCGTTTTTGTTGGCGGTTTCTTCCTGCATGGCCAGATAATCCTTGCACAATTCGTCCGCCAGCGCTTCGATCTGCGCGGTGCTGGTTTCGTTGAGCGCGGAATGGATCTTGACGTTGTTTTCGGTGTAGGTGATGCTCTTGCAGGGCTCGAGCAGCTTGGTCATGGTCTTGATCGCCATGGGTGCCCACGAGCCGTTTTCGATCATGCCGACGGTTTTGTTTTTGAACCCGCGCTCGGTCAGGTGGTGGATAAATTCACGCATGAACGGGAAGATTTCGGCGTTGTAGGTGGTGGTGGCGAGCACGATGCGGCCGTAGCGGAACGCGTCCTCCACGGCTTCGGCCATGTCGCAGCGCGCCAGGTCGTTGACGACCACCTTCGGGCAGCCCTTGCTTTTCAGCTTCTGGGCGAGCAGCTCCACCGCCTTTTTGGTGTGGCCGTAAACCGAGGTGTAGCAGATGAGGATGCCGTCGGTCTCCACGCCGTAGGACGACCAGATGTTGTACAGGTTCAGGTAATAGCCGAGGTCTTCGGTCAGCACGGGGCCGTGCAGCGGGCAGATGATCTCAATATCGAGCGCGGCGGCTTTTTTGAGGAGCGACTGCACCTGCGCGCCGTATTTGCCCACGATGCCCACGTAGTAGCGCCGGGCTTCGCACGCCCAATCCTCTTCCACGTCGAGCGCACCGAATTTGCCGAACCCGTCGGCCGAGAACAGGATTTTGTCCACGTCGTCATAGGTAACGATCACTTCCGGCCAGTGAACCATGGGCGCGGTGACGAAGGTGAGCGTGTGTCTGCCAAGCTTGAGCGTGTCGCCTTCGCCCACGACAATGCGTCTGTCTTCAAACTCCGTGCCGAAAAAGTTTTTCATCATGGCGAACGCCTTGGCGGAAGAAACGACGGTGGCGCTGGGGAAATTCTTCATGAAGTTGACGATGTTGGCGGAATGGTCGGGCTCCATGTGCTGCACGATCAGGTAATCGGGCTTTTTGCCGTCGAGCGCCTTGTCGAGATTATCCAGCCATTCGTGGGTGAAGCGCTGGTCGACCGTGTCCATCACGGCGATTTTTTCGTCGGTGATCAGATAGGAATTGTATGCCATGCCGTTGGGCACGTCGTACTGCCCCTCAAACAGGTCGATCTCGTGGTCGTTCACGCCGATATAAGTGACGTCGTTGGTGATTTTCATTTCATATCCTCCTTGCTGGAATATCAAATATTATACCATAAGCAACGCGGAAAAGCAAATCATAGCCCCTGTGTTGTCAGCCAGTCCATGGCCAGCACATAGGCGCGGCCGTCGCGCATATAATTGCCGTGATCCGCTCCCTTCACTACAGCTATGTCGCTGCCGGGCACGCTTTCGTGAATAAACAGGTGATCGGTCAGCTTCATAATGCCGTATTCGCCGCAGACGATGTATGCCGGGCAGGTGATGCGCCCGAGGTATTCGGCCGTGAAGTCCGGCTCATACAGCATCAGGTCGTTGAGCTTGTCGTGCTGAAACAAATTTTTGATGAAAACACCGGCCGGAAAATATGGCCAGAAGCCCGAGGGCTTAGAGTTAGAGCCGCAGGAAATGATCGCGCCGGGCAAATCCGGGTCGTTGGCGGCTGCGGCGAGCGTGACCATGCCGCCGTCGCTGTGCCCCATCAGGATGGGCTTTTCCAGCCCGAGCGCCTGCGCAAATTCGGCCACGTCCCTGGCCATGAGCTCATAGGTGATCGCGCCGGGGTCGCTGCTCTGCCCGTGGCAGCGGCTTTCGATGACGTAAACGGTGTAGTGGTTGGCCAATAACTGCGCGAGGCTTTGAAGCGAATTCGCGCTGCCGCCGTTGCCGTGGATGAGAATGAGCGGCTGCTCCCCGTCGCCGTAGACGAGATAGTGCATTTTCACCTCGCTGAGCTGCACGAAATCATCCGCGGCCGGTTCTTCCACGGGCGCGGGCAGGGCGGAGACGTCCGGGTCGACGAGGTTGTATTTTTCGGGGTTGAGCCTGATTTCAAGTTGCGCCCAGTGCGCCGTGAAAAATGAAACGAACACGAGCAGAACGCTGATGATTTTTTGCATGATGCGCGCCTCTTTTATATAGGAATAAATAAACCATACCATGAGAGAGAAAAGTTGTCAACGCTTTGGTTTTATGCTATACTGCAATCGGAAGAGTTGAGGTGATTCCTATGGATCTGGTCACCGCTCGGCTGATCCTGCGCCCGTGGCGCGAAGCGGACGCGCCGAGCCTGTATGAATACGCCAAAGACCCCGCGGTGGGGCCGATCGCCGGTTGGCCGCCGCACACGAGTGTGGAAAACAGCCGTGAAATCATCCGCACCGTTTTGTCCGCGCCGGAAACCTACGCCGTGTGCTTAAAAGAAGATAACAGGGCGATCGGCAGCGTCGGGCTGATGATCGGCAGCCGCAGCAACCTCGACCTGCCCGAAACCGAGGGCGAGATCGGCTACTGGATCGGCGTGCCGTTCTGGGGCAGGGGGCTCATCCCCGAGGCGGTCAACGAACTGATCCGCCGCGCGTTTGCCGATCTGAGCCTGACGACGCTGTGGTGCGGTTATTTCGACGGCAACGAAAAATCCAGACGGGCGCAGGAAAAATGCGGCTTCATTTATCACCACACAAATAAGGACGTATTTTGGGCACTGATGAACGACGTGCGCACGGAACATATCACCCGCCTGACCAAAGAAGAATGGGAAAGGAGCAAACGACATGAGTAAAGTATTGATCATTTCCACGAGCCTGCGCGTGGGCAGCAATTCCGAAGCGCTGGCCAGAGAATGTGAAGCCGGGGCGAAGGCCGCCGGCCACGAGGTGGAATTCGTGAGCCTGAAGGGCAAAAAGATGGGCTATTGCGTGGGCTGCCTCGTCTGCCAGAAAACGCAGAAATGCGTGTGGAAGGACGACGTGACCGAGCTTTGCGACAAGGTGAAGAACGCCGACGTGCTGGTGTTCGCCACGCCGATCTATTATTACGAAATGAGCGGTCAGATGAAGACCCTGCTCGACCGGCTCAATCCGCTGTATCCGTCCGATTACAAATTCCGCAGGATCTTCCTGCTCGCCACGGCGGCGGAGGAGGGCGACGAGGTGTTTGAAAAAGCGGTCAGCGGCCTGCAGGGCTGGATCGACTGTTTCCCCAAAGCCGAATTCGGCGGGCTTGCGGCCTGCGGCGGGGTCAGTGCCGCCAACAGAGCGAAGCACGAAGCGGACGCGCTGAAACAGGCTTATGATCTGGGGGCCGCGTTATGAGGCAAGCGGCGATCGCCCTGATCGCGCTTTTTGGTCTGCTGCTGTTTGCCGCCTGCGGCGCCGAACCGGTCGAACCCGCGCAGGCGACGGAACCGACCGCAGCCGAAACAGCCGGACCGGAACAGACGAGCAACCCGACCGTGACCGAACCGACAAAACCCGAAACGACCGCCGCGGCGGAAGAAACGGAGAAAACCATGATCCTGACCGTGAACGAGCAAACGGTTCCCGTGCTGTGGGAATCCAACGAAAGCACCGCCGAACTGCGGCGGCAGGCGGCGCAGGGCGCGATCACCGTGGCGCTCTCGCCCTACGGCGGGTTTGAGCAGGTCGGTTCGCTGGGGCGGTCGTATCCGGCGAACGATGTGCGCCTCACAACAAAAAACGGCGACATCGTGCTGTATGCCTCCGATCAGATCGTGCTGTTTTACGGCGAAAACACATGGGCGTACACCCGGTTGGGCCGGATCGATCTGCCGGCCGATGAGGTGACGCGTCTGCTGACGCAAGAGAAAATCACGCTGACGCTGTCAGTGAAATAAAGGAGAGAATCAACATGAGCAGAAAAAATTTCGGCGCCAAGCCGCTGTCGTTCCCGCAGCCGGTGCTGATCATCGCCACCTATGATGAAAACGGCGTGCCCAACGCCATGAACGCGGCGTGGGGCGGCATTCGGGATTATAAAGAGATCAGCATCAGCCTGGGTGAGCATAAAACCAACGAAAACCTCAAAAAAACCGGCGCGTTCACCGTCAGCATGGCAACGGAAGACACCGTGGTCGCCTGTGATTACGTCGGCCTCGTTTCCGCGGGCAAGGAGCCGGATAAATTTGCCAAAGCCGGGTTCCACGCCACGAAAAGCGCGTTCGTCAACGCGCCGCTGATCGACGAGCTGCCCATGGCGCTGGAATGCACCGTCAAGAGCTTTGAGGACGGGCTGCTGGTGGGCGAGATCGTCAACGTCAGCGCCGATGAAAGCGTGCTGACTGACGGCAGGATCGACCCGAAAAAGCTCAGGCCCATCGCCTTTGACCCGTGCAACAACACCTACGTCGGGCTGGGCGAAACGGTCGGCGTCGCTTTTTCAGACGGCAATCAGTTGAAATAACAGCAAAAAGGAACGCACTCCCTTTCCGGTTGAGGAGGGGAGTGCGTTTTTTCTGCCTTGGATCGGTCTTGGCTTATTGCCGGCCGAATTCGTTCATGGCGGGCACGTCGATGTCAAAATCGATCGGCGCGTCGTCGCGCACGGTGTAGTCGCCGTGTTCGGGGTCGACAAAGATCTTGTTGAGCGCCGAGAGCTTGAAGATGGCGTTGTTTTCAATGGTGCTGTACTTGTAGGCGTTGTCGCACACGCCGCCGATCGTGCCCTCTTTGGAAAGCAGAATGTTGTGCGTGACCTCGCCGTGGCCGGGGTTGAGCACGAAGTCGGGGGTATCCGGGTTGGAAAAATCCGAGCTGTAGCGCCGGTACTGCGGGTAGGCGTTCTGCCAGATCTCGCTCTGCCAGGGGGAATCGAACAGCACCTTCCAGACCTCGCCGTTTTCTTTGTAATGCCGGTAAAAGCTTTGGGTGTCGTCGCCCTCAAGGCCGGAACGTCCGCGGTCGTCAAAGCTGACGGGCTCGATGGAATTGACCACGATGTTGTCGTGCACGATCAGATCCTGCCCGCCGCCCAGCTGAATGCCGAAGCGCGGGGCATTGACGATGATGTTGCCGTAGATCGTCTGCCCGGCGAGCGTGTCGTCCATATAAATGCCGACGGGCTTGTGGCCGTCCGCGCCCAGGTCACAGATCAGATTGTAGCGGATGACGGTGCCGTACCAGTCCCACCGGCGGCCGGAATAGATCGCGCCGCCGTCGTCGGTGAGAAGGTTGACGTTGTGGATGAGGTTGTATTCGATCAGGTGATTGTTGCCGCTGTAGGTGATCGCCTCATGGGGCGAATGGAACATTTCGTTGTGGGCGCACACGTTGCCCACGCCGTTGACGGAAAAGGCGGGCTGATAGGTTTCGTAAATCTCGCTCCAGTCGTGAACCAGATTGTTTTCGGCGCGGCTGTTGCCGGGCTTGAGCGTTTCGCGGTCGCCGCCGTCGAGCACCACGCCGCCCTTGCCCGTGCGGGTGATCTCGTTGTTCAGCGCAAGGTTGTCGCAGCCGTTCATGAGCAGCGCATTGCCCGCCACGTTTTTGATCAGGCAGTTTTTCACCGTGTTGCCGTCGCCCGTGACGCTCACCGCGTCGCCGCGCGTGCCCTTGACGGTCAGCCCGTCAAAGGTCAGGTAATTCGCTTCGACCTTGATGACGTTGTCGGTCGAAAGTGAAAGCTCCACGGAGGAATCCGCCGAAAAGTCCTCGGGCGGGTAGAAATACAACAGGCCGTTTGCCCGGTCAAGGTACCATTCGCCCGGCGCGTCCAGCTCTTCGAGCACGTTGAAGAAATAATAGGGCGCGTCCTTGATGGCGCCGTAAGTGCTCACAAACATCGGCGACATCGTGCGGTTTTCAAAATCGACGTCGCCCAGCGGGGTGGAGCCGTCCGCCCAGTCGTAGCGCCAGTAGCCGAACATCCACACGTCCTCGAGCGTCTTCCAGCCCTTGATGCGTTCGGTGAGAGCCTTGTCCATTTTATAAACGTCCGGTTCGGGGTTGCGCAGCGTGTCAAAGTCGGCGTTGACCACGGCGGAGGCGTTTTCACGGCCCTGACCCTCTTTCACCACCGTGCCGGTGTAGAGGTATTCCTTGCCGTTCGGGTAGCGGGCGATGGTCTGCCGTGCGTCGTCAATGAACAGCTCGCAGTAAATGTCGCCCACCCAGTCGCCGTCGTAATGCGAGGCGGTGTTGTAGCCGCCGATGGCATAGATCTTGCCGTATTGCTCCGCCGTGACGCCCAGACCGAACAGGTCGACCGCAAGCATCTTTTCTTTGGCGTCGGCCGCAAGCCGTTCGCGCACGTCGGCGTTTTCCACCGGAGCGAAGGCCTCGTGCGGCAGCGTCACGCCGCCGTTGACGGTCACCTCACCGTCGCCGTAGGCGCGGTAGGCGATGGGGCAGGCCTTTGTGCCGCTGTCGTCGGCCGTGAACACAAGGCTGCTCACGCGGTATTCTCCGGCCTTCACGGCGACGGTGACGCCGGTCTTGCCGGTTTTATCCAGTGCGCGCACCGCGTCGCGCGCTTTTTCAAGGGTGAGGAACGGGCGCTCAAGGCTGCCGTCGTTTTCGTCGCTGCCGTCAGGCGCCACATAAAAGTCGGCGTTCTGGCAAAGCTCCTGTTTCATTGGTTCGATCTCCTTTCCCGCCGCGGGCGCGGGCACGAATTTGAAGCCGGATCTGTTCAGGTAGTCCTTCTGCGCGGGCAGCATGGAGCAAACGCCTGCCGCGATCGCCAGCACGAAGGCCGCGGCGGCGAGCAGCCGGTTTTTTTGCTTTTTGCGCGAAAGCAGGCAGTAATACAAAATGAAAAACAACAGCGTGAGGCCGCTGACGATGGCGCCGGCGATTTTAGCCTTTTGCCCGTGGAATATGACGTTGTTGATCAAAAACGTCACCCCGAAAAACGCCGCCGCGAAAACAGCGCCCGCGATCACGCCGCGCAGCACGGGTTTGTTTTCGGCAAACCGCGCGGTCAGCAGCCCGGCCGCCAGCGCGAAAAGCACAACGGCAGCCGTATAGAGCACGGGCGTCCACTTCACAAAAAAGAAATAAAACATCGCGCTTGCCGCCACGGCACAAACACCTGCCGGAACGGCGATCAGTTTTTTGTTCATGCAAACAACTCCTGTTTTTTCCTGTCTTTTAACAAAGAAAAGCCCGAACAGGGTTCCATTCGGGCTTCTTACCGTGCAAAAGGATCAGAACGGCTTGGTGATCAGGGTCAGGATCCAGCTGAGTCTGGCCAGAATGCCGTCTTTCCAGTCGTTCTGGATCGGGCGGGCTTCGCCCTCAACGCCGTCAAACAGGTTGGCGGGCAGGCGGGAGGTCATGTAGTCTGGGCGATCAATGCCCAGCGCGTACAGCGCAATGGCCGCCACGTCGCGGTTGCGGGCGATTCTGTCCAGCGAGCTGCCCTTGACCACGCCTTTGCCGCTGACGGCAAGGGTGACGTTGGTTTCGCGCATGGTCAGGCCGCCGTGACCGCCGCTGCGGGTGTGGCCGTGGTCGGCCACCACGATGAACAGCGCGTTGTCCAGCAGACCGTTGCGCTGAGCGGCTTCATAAATGCGGCCGAGGTACCCGTCGATGGTTTCGATCTGCGCGATGTATTCCGGCGAGGTGCTGCCGAGCTCGTGGCCGACGTGGTCGACGCTGTCAAGCTGCGTGAAGAACAGGGTGGGCTGATTGCCCGCGTCAAAATAATCGCAGATCGCCTGCGTCACGGCTTCGTCGTCGCCCGGGTGCTGTTTGTTGACGTTGATGTCGTTTTCGATCAGGCCGTAGTTGATGGGATCCCAGTTGACGATGGAGGCCAGCTCCGCGTTCGGGAACGCGCGGCGGGCATAGGTGAAGATGGTGGGGAACTGCGTTTCGCTGCTGCGTTCCACGCTGCCCAGAATGCCGTTGTCCAGTCCGTGCATCGAATAGGAAACGCCGGTGAGGATCGCGCCCCAGTTCTGCGCGCTGGTGGTGATGATCTCGGCGCGCGCGGTGTAATCAACGGCGCCGTCGGCGAAAATGCGGTCAAAATTGGGGGTGTTCGCGTCCTTGAAGAAGCGGCCGGCGCCGTCAACGCCGATGATGAACACGCGCTCATACGGGCGCGCGGTCGTCTGCGCGGCAAAGGCGGGCATGGTAAACCCGACCGCGAGGATCAGGGCGAGCAGGCAGCAGATGAGTTTTTTCATGGTTGAGGTTCCTTTCTGTTTTAGCGTTATGCAAAAAACTGTGCGCTTAATAAAGTGACCAGGCTCTGATCTTCAGGTAGATATCGTAAAGGAACCCGAAGATCCGTTCCCAAAAGTGATTGCTGTCCACCACGACCGAAGCGTGGATCTGCAGCCCCTTGGAGGTTTCGATCTCGCCCTCATCGTTGCGGACGTTTTTGGTGGTGATCTGGACCGAATACACGGTCACACCCTTGCCGCACTCGATCGTCACGTCGCCGTCGCTGAGCTTTTCCGGCAGCACGTAACCGTCGGCGGCCACGAGCGAATAGCTGACGTTATAAGTCCGCCCGGCTTCGAGCGGGCAGTAATACACCGTGCCGGCGTAGTCGCTCACCGAAACCGGCGCGTCCCGGTCAGGGTTCAGGATCACGTTGTCGGACAGGATCTCAATAAAATTGTCGCTGTTCAGATACAGGCACCCGGCTACGTCGCTGTTGAGCTTCAGGCGGATCTCGCCGGTCGGCCGCAGGGCGGCCGCTGATGCCGGAAGCAGGCAGCAGGACAATACGCACAGCACCAGCAGGGCGCAAACGGTTTTTTTCATCATAAACAGCCACCCTTTCTTTTTCTGTTTCATATATTATACATCTTATAACGCCGTGCTGTCAATTCCGAATCCGCTTGTTTCAGCCGGAATTCGATTGCTAAGGAAACGCTGATTAAATCAGAGTGTGCGAGGGAGCGAGAGATTTTTTCGTC
>CAMJHI010000050.1 GCA_946405475.1 uncultured Clostridia bacterium | reverse complement strand
CAAAAGGAAGGAGTAAATGAAAAAGAAACAAAAAGAAGAATTTGTTTAGTTAAGACGGATTGTTTTCCGTGGTTTTATAGTACTACACTTTTCGGCAAAAAATGCTAACAATCAATGATTATTTTATGAACATTTTGTTAACAATAGCTTTCAAATCTTTCTCAACTGATAAAGAGAGTTTTAAGCTTCGGCAAAAAACGGTCAAAGCCGACCCCGCAGCGCGCGGAGCCGGCTGGATCGCTTAGTGATATTTGGGCAGATAGTCGCCGTGGGCTTCGATGAGGTCGTCGCACATGCGGATGATGTCGTCGATGCTCAGTTCCGCCGAGGTGTGCGGGTCCATCATGGCGGCGTGGTAGATCGCGTCCTTGCGGCCGGTGACGGCGGCCTCGATGGTGAGCAGGTGCACGTTGATCATCAGCGTGTTCATCGCGGCGAGCTGCGTGGGCAGCGGCCCCTGATAGCACGGCTGGATGCCGTTGCGGTTGACCAGGCAGGCGACCTCGACGCAGGCGTCGGGATGCAGGTTGGGGATCAGCCCGCGGTTGATGACGTTGCCGCCGATCTTGTAGGGCTTGTCGGTGGTGATGGCTTCCATGATGTAGGAGGCGTATTCACCGGTGCGCTCGTGGGTAACCTCGTCGTGCAGGTATTTTTCGCGGTCGCTCTCCCACCGTTCGATCTGGTGGATGCAGCGGCGGATATATTCATCCAGCGGGATATTGTAGCGGTCGATCAGCTCGGGATAATTCGCCTTAATGAAGAAGTTGTTGTATTCGGCGTTGTGCTCGCTGGATTCGGTGCAGTAATAGCCCAGGCGGCGGATGTACTCATAGCGCACCAGATCGTTTTTGCCCTCTTTGTCGCCTTCCAGCACGGCGGCGGCGCGTTTGCGGATCTCGGGGTAAAGATCGGTGCCGTCGTTATCCTCCACCTCCAGCAGCCAGCCCATGTGGTTGATGCCGGCGATCTTTTCCCGGATCGGCTCGGTGTAGGGAATGCCCAGCCCGTTGAGCAGGCCGCGGGTGCAGCCCTGAACGGAATGACACAGACCGACGGATTTGACCGGCGCGTAGCGGCCCAGCCAGCCGGCGAGCTGCGCCATGGGGTTGGTGTAATTGAGGAAGTAAGCGTCCGGGCAGACCTCGGCCATGTCGTCGGTGAAATCCTTGAGCACGGGGATGGTGCGCAGCGCGCGGAAAATGCCGCCGATGCCGTTGGAATCCGCGATGGTCTGACGCAGGCCGTACTTTTTGGGCACTTCAAAGTCGATGATGGTGCAGGGATCATACAGGCCGACCTGAATGGCGTTGACCACGAACGACGCGCCGCGCAGGGCGTCCTTGCGCTGCTCCACGCCGAGGTATTTGCTGACCTTCGCGCGGCTTTCGTTGATGTTGCGGTTGAGGGAATTGATCATGATGTAGGACTCTTCCAGCCGCTTGGGGTCGATGTCATACAGTGCGATCTCGCTCTCGCGCAGCGCGGGGGTGCACATCACGTCGCCCAGAACGTTTTTGGCAAAAACAGTGCTGCCGGCGCCCATAAAGGTGATTTTCATGCTGTTTTCCTCCATGTTTTGTAGTTTGTAATATGTTGATGAGACGATGCTCAAATAAAACCCTCATGATCGACCGGCAGGCTCGGCCGGTCGCCGTCATTGCTGAGCTTCAGAAATTTTTCGTACAGCTCACGCTTGTAGTCATCGGTGTAATCGTAGCCCCACAGGCGGAAGATCTTGGCAAAATCCTCACACGTTTCGTCGGGAAGCTGCGTGACCGTGCCCTTGCGGTAAGGCAGCGGCACACACACCGTGCCGTTGGAGGAGATGTAATATTCGTTTGCCAGCGCAATGGCGGTGCGGTTGGCGGCGATGCGCGGGTGCTCCTCCCAAAACTTGATCTCGGTGATCGGGAACACGCACAGGTCGGCGTCAATGAGCCGGTAGGCGTTTTCGCTCAGGCCGTGGTGCCCGTGATGCGCGATCTGCACGATATCGCTTTTCAGGGCTTCGCCGTAACGGGCTTCGAGCACGGCGCTCTCTTTGGCGGACGCGTCACCCGGGATGAGGATGCGGCAGCCGTCGACCTCCACCGAGACCACCACGGACGAATCGTTGAAATCCTCGATTTTTTGCGGGTAGACGTCTTCGTGCGTGCAAAGCACGTCAAAGCAAAGATTGCGGATGTAAAACCGCTGCCCGGCCTGCAGTTTATACTTTGGAATATCCGTCAGCCGGTTGAGCATTTGCCGAAGGATCGTGTTGAAGGCGCGCTCCTCCCGATCCCAGCACGGCAGGTCGTAATCGTCGTCGATCAGGTTCCAGTAAAACCCTTCGATCACCACGTCGTCGCAGTTATAGCGCAAAAAATCCATCAGCTTGGCAACGTGGTCGGTGTGGGAATGGGTGATCAGCCAGCCGTTGATCACGATTTTTTGCCCGGCGGGCGTGCGCTCGCGCATAAATTTGTGCAGCCGGTCGTTGTCGTTGAACTGAAAATAATGGCCGCTGTCCACCACAAAAAAGCTGTGATCCGGGCACTGGAGCAGCAGGCACATGCCGCAGTCGATGAGGGTCTGATCATTTTCAAAGCAGTAAAACACGGTTTTGCCGCTTTCATAGACATCGTCGGGGCGTTCGGCGGGCGGCAAGGCGTTGAGCTTGTCAGCCGTGACGCGCAGCGTGCGGTCGCACGGCGCATAAGAAACCCCCAGCGTGATCTCCTTTTGCAAAGCGGCGTAACGGCTGCCGCCGGTTTCGGTCTGCATGCGCAGCGCAAAGCCGTCGGTGATCAGACGTTCGACGTAAGCGTGATAATCTGATTCGCTTTTGTCACGGCAAAACAGAAGCATTCGGCCGTCGGAACAGTTGTAAACCGGTTCGTCCGCCTGCCCGGCCGGAAGCGGGAAACGGGAGAATAATTCTTGCATGGAAAACGCCTCGCTTTTATACTTGTATTAAAGCATAAAGGCTTCATAAAATCAATAAAATAACCAATATTTCGGGGACAAAATTCAAAAAAGCCATACATTTTTGAGGTTGAAACCGTTTGGGCATTTTTCTATAATGTGGACGAGGTGACGACCATGGTCATTGACGCCCACTGCCATATCTATCCCGACAAAATCGCTGACAAGGCGGCGCACGCCACCGCCCGCTTTTACACGCTGCCCGCCACCTACGACGGCACGCTGTCCACCCTGCTGGAAGCCGGGGCCAAAGCCGGCATCGACCGGTTCGTGGTGCAGTCCGTTGCCACGACGCCGCAGCAGGTCAGCTCCATCAACCACTTCATTGCCGCCTCGGTCGCCGCGCACCCGGACAAGCTGTACGGGCTTGGCACTTTACACCCGGCCAGTGAGGATCCGGAGGCCGACGTCAAGGAGCTGCTGGCGCTCGGGCTCAGGGGCGTGAAGCTGCACCACGATATCCAGCAGTTCAAGATCGACGATTACCGCTGCCTGAAAATTTATGAGCTGTGCGAAGCATACGGGCTGCCCATGCTGCTGCACACGGGCGACCACCGCTTTGATTATTCCAACCCCAACCGGCTCATTCCGGTGCTGGATATCTACCGGAACCTGTGCGTGGTCGGCGCGCACTTCGGCGGCTGGTCGATGTGGGAGGAAGCCAGCAGGCAGCTCAGACACCGCGAAAACTTTTTTGTGGACTGCTCCTCCGCCTTTTACGCGCTGGATAACGACACCGTGCGGCGCATCATCGCCAACTACGGCACCGACCGCGTGCTTTTCGGCACGGATTACCCGATGTGGGACGTGGAAAAAGAAAAGAAGCGCTTTGATTCCCTCGGCTACGGCGAAACGGACCGCGAAAAAATGCTGTGCCGCAACGCGCTGCGCGCCTTTCGGCTGGAACCGTGACGGGCAAATGCAGTTTTTTCGGAAATTCTCTTTACAAAAAGGAAAAAATCAATTATAATAAAGCCACCATAAAAGGGAGTAACTCGCACCTGTGGTGTTATATCCGGCGTCAATACACGACCGCTTGCGGTTCGCCGATATTGTAAAGAGTGAGACTTTTATCGCCCAGCCAGCGGTAAGAGTTTCTTTTTTATATCTTTAACCGCTGACAAAACGACAAATGTTAAAGGAGATGGATACCATGCAGTTCTACCTTCAGGAAGCGGAATCCGTTTTTCAGGAACTCAAGTCCTCCGCCAACGGCCTGACGACGGCTGAGGCGGAAAAACGGCTGGCCGCCAACGGCAAAAACAAGCTGGACGAAGCCAAGAAAGATTCGCTGATCAAACGCTTCTTTGCCCAGATGCTCGACCCGATGGTGATCATCCTCATCGTGGCCGCCATCATTTCGGCGGTGCTCGCCGTGGTGGAAGGCATTCAGGCCGGCAAGGCGCCCGGCGTGGGCGATTTTGCCGACGTGATCATCATCATGACCGTGGTCATCATCAACGCCGCGCTCGGCGTTTATCAGGACAGCAAGGCCGAAGCCGCCATCGAGGCGCTGCAGGAAATGTCCGCCGCCACCTCCAAGGTGCTGCGCGACGGCAAGATCACCAGCATCAAAAGCGAAGACGTCGTCGTGGGCGACGTGATCATCCTTGAAGCGGGCGACGCCGTTCCGGCCGACTGCCGGTTGTTTGAATGCGCCAGCATCAAGGCGGAGGAAGCCGCGCTCACCGGTGAATCGGTGCCCGTGACCAAGTTGATCAGCGCGCTTAACGGCGGCGAAAAGGGCGAGGTCGCGCTGGGCGACCGCAAGAACATGGTCTATTCCGGCTCCTCCATCGTTTACGGCCACGGCAAAGCGGTCGTGGTCGCCACCGGCATGCAGACCGAAATGGGCAAGATCGCCGACGCCATCACCAAGGCGGAAGACGGCCTGACCCCGCTGCAGATCAAGCTGGCGCAGCTGAGCAAGATCCTCACCTTCCTCGTCGTCGGCATCTGCGTGTTCATCTTCGGCTTTGACATCATCCGCGAGCTCGTCGCGGGCGAAGGCTTTGCCGGTGTTGCCGATTTCTTCACCAAAGCGCTCGACTCGTTCATGGTCGCCGTCAGCCTGGCGGTCGCCGCCATCCCCGAAGGGCTTGTGGCGGTGGTCACCATCGTGCTGTCGCTGGGCGTGACCTCCATGTCCAAGCGCCGCGCCATCATCCGCAAGCTTACCGCGGTCGAGACCCTCGGCTGCGCGCAGATCATCTGCTCCGATAAAACCGGTACGCTGACCCAGAACAAGATGACCGTGGTCGATTATTACGGCGACGATCAGACCCTGCTGGCCAAGGGCATGGCCCTTTGCAGCGACGCCGAGATCAACGCCGACGGCAGCGAAACCGTTGGCGAACCGACTGAATGCGCGCTGGTCAATTACGCGTTCACGCTGGGCATGAACAAATCGGATCTTTCCGCCGCCGCGCCGCGCGTGACGGAAGCGCCGTTTGATTCCATGCGCAAGATGATGAGCACCGTGCACAACGAAAACGGCAGCCTGATCCAGTTCACCAAGGGCGCGCCGGACGAAATTCTCAAAAAATGCACCGGCATCCTCCGCAACGGTCAGACGATTCCGATGACTGACGAGATCAAAGCGGAAATCCTCGCCGCCAACAAGGCCATGGCCGACAAAGCCCTGCGCGTGCTGGCGCTCAGCTATAAACTGCACAGCGCAACGCCGACCGATTCTTCGCCCGAAGCGCTGGAAAACGACCTGATCTTTGTCGGCCTTGAGGGCATGATCGACCCGTGCCGCCCCGAAGTGAAGGACGCCATCGCCGAATGCCGCGAGGCCGGTATCCGCCCGATCATGATCACGGGCGACCACCGCGACACGGCCATTGCTATCGCCAAGGAGCTCGGCATCATCAAAGACGAAAGCGAAGCCATCACCGGCGCGCAGCTCAATGAGATCAGCGACGAAGACTTTGAAGAAAAAGTCAAGCTCTATTCGGTCTATGCCCGCGTGCAGCCCGAGCATAAGGTCCGCATCGTCAACGCGTGGCGCAAGGCCGGCATGGTCACCGCCATGACGGGCGACGGCGTGAACGACGCCCCCTCGATCAAGAGCGCCGACATCGGCGTGGGCATGGGCATCACCGGCACGGACGTGACCAAAAACGTGGCCGATATGGTGCTGGCGGACGATAACTTTGCCACCATCGTCAACGCGGTGGAGGAAGGCCGCAAGATCTATGACAACATCCGCAAGGCCATCCACTTCCTGCTCAGCTCCAACCTCAGCGAGGTGCTGACCATCTTTGTGGCGAGCCTGTTCGGCTTCATCATTCTCAAGCCCACGCACCTGCTGTTCATTAACCTCGTCACCGACTGCTTCCCGGCGCTGGCGCTGGGCATGGAAAAGGGCGAGAGCAACCTGATGAAGCGCGCGCCGCGCAAATCCACCGACGGCGTGTTCTCCGGCGGCGTCGGCTTCGACGTGGCCTATCAGGGCGTTCTGGTCACGGTGTTCACGCTGGTCGCCTACTTTATCGGCGCGAAGATCCTCGGCGTGAACGCGGCCGACCCCGGTGCGCACGGCATGACCATGGCGTTTTTGACCATGTCGATGTGCGAGATCTTCCACTCCTTCAACATGCGCTCCCAGCGGCAGTCCGTGCTGCGCATGGGGATCGTGGAAAAATCCCACAACTGGTTCCTTTACGGCGCGATGATTGCCTCGCTGATCCTGACCACCGCCATCATCGAGATCCCGTTCTTTGCCAGAGCGTTCGATTTCATCGAGATCGGCCTGGCGGAATATGCCGTTGCGCTCGCTCTGGCGTTCGCCATCATCCCGATCGTGGAGCTGGTCAAGCTCATTCAGCGCAAGGTTTCCAAGAACTAAAATTCATCTGAAAAATGTGAAGCAGTTGATACCGTTTGCGGTTTCAACTGCTTCATTTTTTGAAAAGGTTAATCTCATCATTCAGAATCAAAAGTTTCGGTCAAGCCTTTTCGAGTAACCGCTGATTCAATCGCAGGCACGCATCTTGACGGATTATTTTCCGCCGAAACTCACAAAAATACTCGTTAATACACCAAGTATTGCCTGCGTTTTTTGTTTCGTCTGACGAAAAATCCTCTCGTCAATCTGCATACCCCGATTCAATCAGCGGTTACGCTTGCAGATCCGCTCACCGCAGGGAGCGAAACATTGAAGAACCAAAAGCGCAGGAGGGGAGCTGAAACAGTCCGGTGGACTGTTTCAGCGCGGGGAACCCTCGCCGGGGGTTCCCCGGTGCGCAGCACCGCCGCAAGAGCGCTTTTTATTGGACAAAGCCAAAGTCCGGCGGGAAAGGAGCCGCCAAGGTGTGTGTGGAAAGGAAAGCATCGTAAACGTTGATGGGGTCGACGGTGCGCAGATCGACGAGAGATTTTTTCGTCGGGCAAAGGCAAAGACGCAGGGAAACCTTGGTGGTTTCCCGAGGCTTTTGCCAAAGTCCGGCGGGAAAAGCACCGCCAAGATGCGTGCCGGCGACCCCATCAGCGTTTACAAAAAAAAAAGAACAGAGCTGCCGATCACTCGACAGCTCTGCGACTTTTGCATAAAAGAAATAAGACAGACGTGGTAAAAGAGGTTGTGCTTATATAATTATGCTTCTTCCCTCATCTTTGCAAAGCATTCGCTGCAGTATACGGGGCGGTCGTCACGGGGTCTGAACGGAACCTTGCATTCAGCGCCGCACTGTGCACAGGTGGCGTCGAACATTTCACGCTCGGGCTTGTTGGCGTTCTTACGAGCGTCACGGCAAGCCTTGCAGCGCTGCGGCTCGTTTTCAAAGCCCTTGGCTGCGTAGAATTCCTGTTCACCGGCGGTGAAAACGAATTCCTGACCGCATTCTTTGCAGATGAGAGTTTTGTCTTCGTACATGGTTTTGCTACCTCGCTAAAAAAGATTTTTTTTGCCCCGGAACGGACTCACACCGTTACCTTGCCGGAACACGCTCTGTTTTAAGCTACCGGGGTATATATTGCACCTCGCCTCAGCGTGACAGCTTGCGGCGGATTCGCTGCATGGCGTTGTCGATCGCTTTGGCGTTCGTACCTAATTGCTGTGCGGCTTCGGCGTAGCTCAGGCCGCCGAGGTACAGCCGCAGCACGCTTTTTTCAAAGGAAGAAAGCGTGGTTTCGATGCGTTCGAGCACCTGCTCGACTTCATCGCTCGTCTGGGTGAGCTGCTGAGGGTCGGGGTAGGCGCCGGCGATTTCATCATCGGTCACAAGCGGCACCGTGACGAATTCACTGCCCTTGGCGCGCTGGCGCAGCAGATTGCGCATGCGGTTGAGCGCGCAGGTGCAAGCATAGGTGGAAAACCGCGCGCCGCAATCGACCTTGAAGGTGTGCACGGCCGAGAGAAACCCGACCACACCCTCCTGATAATAATCCTGCCGGTCGGCCTCGTTGCGGGCAAACGCAAAGGCGCGCTGCCGCAGCAGCGGCGAAAGGCGGCGCAACAGCTCGGAAATGGCAGCCTCACTTTGCGCCCGGCTGTGCGCCATGAGCACAAGCTCCTCATCGGATTTAGATGCGAGCGCTGAATCGGGCACAGACCACACCTCACCATTCGGACAAGTAGGAATATCATAGCGTAACATCAGAAATATGTCAAGGGCTTTCCGGCACTTTTATCAAGAAAATTTGGTCAATTCAACAATAGTGTTCCAAAATGGTCAAAAATTTTAGTCCTTTTGTTGCAATTCGTCCAGATTCAGTTGATAAGAACCGATAAATTCCTGCAAAAAGCATTCCGCCGCCGGGCAGTTCATCCCGTGGATCAAAGCTTCCAGCGATCGCTTGGCGCCCAGAAACTCGGTGTTGCCGGCCTTTTCCTCTTCAATGCACTTGATCAGGGCGGAGATCTTGTCGGCCGCCTTGACCAGCCGCCACTCCTCAGCATCCTCCGCCTGCTTGACAAAATAGCGGCGGTAAGTCCCCTGCAGGTCGGCGGGCAGCAGCGAAACCAGGCTCTCGGCAGCCTGCCGCTCCACCGCTTTGTAGGCGGTGCGCAGTTCATCGCTGCCGTATTTGATGGGGGTGGGCATATCGCCCGTGATGATCTCCGGCATATCGTGATACAGCCCGATGAGCGCGGTGCGTTCCGCGTTCAGCTTGGTGCCGAAGCGCTCGTTGGAAAGGACCGCGAGCGCGTGCGCGATGGCCGAAACCTCAAGGCTGTGCTCGCTCAGATTTTCCGGCCGGGTGTTGCGCATGAGCGCCCAGCGATTGATGTATTTCATGCGGGAGAGCATGGCAAAAAAATGGTGTGCCATTGTCGTTTTCCTCATTTCACATTGGGATTCTTCAAAATCAGCACGTAACCGGGGCTGTCGCAATCAATCTCGTAGCCCTCGGCGATATACTGCATGCGCAGGGCGGTCGTTTCATCGGCGTATTTGCCGCGCATGTCGAACACGACGTAATCCGTTTCGTTTTCGGAACGGACGTCATAGATCACGTCCCGCTCATAAAGATGCGGCACGAAGAAGGTGCTCGCCTTCACCGAGGCTTCCGGCGGGATCCGGCTGAGCGCCTCATCCAGCGCGGCAAACTCCTCCTGATAATAATAATACTTGGTGTAGGTGGCAGACAGCTTCGGCCAGGCGTTCACCGTGAACAGGAACAGCGAAGCGATCGCCGCCAGCAGGCAGAGATAACGCGCGGTGCGCGCCTTGAGTTCGGCAGCGTTGATCACAGCCAGATAGATCATGCACGCCAGCGCGCCGAAGCAATATTGAAAGTCGATGCTGTGCTGATAAACGTAATCGCTCATCAGGTTTTCGAGAATGAAGGGGAAGAGCAGCAGAAGCTGGGAAACCTTGCGGCTGCACACCGGCAGCAGCCCGAGCGGGAGCAGCATTTGCAGCAGGAACAGGAATTTTTCTGCCGTGAAGATCTGGCTGATGGCATAACCCGGATCCATCACGATCACCCGCAGCATGCCCAGCAGGCCGTGATCTTCAAACATGAAGTTGCCGAAGTGGTTGGACATCACGCCGTCGCCGAACCGGCTGAGCAAAAACAGCGCCGCCCCGAACCAGACCAGCGAGATCACCGAAAGCACGATGCCGTTGCGGTACTTTTTGCGCGAGATGATCAGGAACAGCCCGAAAAACAGCACGAAGAGCGTGGCGTCCTCCTTGACCATGCAGGTGAGCAGCGCGAACAGAACCATCGGCACGGGCTTTTCCAGCTCGCTGAAATAAAACGTCCAAAGCAGCAGCGGCACTAAAAAGCAGTTTTCATGCAGGTCGTAGCTCGTGCCGCAGAAAAGGACGGGATTGAGCGCATAGGCCGCCATGAGCACCGCCGTGAGCTTGGGCGAAAGGTTTTTGTTTTTCGCCAGCAGATACACCGGCACGACGCCCGAGGCGAGCACGGCCGCCTGCCCGAGCTGCAGCGTGTAGGGCGAGGGAAAGACCGCGTAAAAAGGCAGCAGCAGATAATAGATCGGGGAAATGTGCACCGCAAAATGCGACAGCAGCTTATCGCGTTCGCAGGTCACCAGCGGCAGCAGCGTTTTGCGCATGTTGTGGAACATGTTGCAGAAAATGCCGAAATCGAAGTTGGGCGTGCAGTAGGCCGCCTGCCGCATGCAGGTGAACGCGCCGATCGCAGCCAGCACAAGCACACCCGCGCCCACCGTGAAGCCCACCGTAACGCCTTTGCGCCAGGGCACGCGCGTCAGGCCGAGCTTATCCTCTTTGAGCAGCCAGCACAGCAGCGCGCACGCGGCCAGAATGAGCGCCAGACAAAACCACAGGTCGCCTTTTTGGTTCAAAAAGCCGACCGCGCAGGCAAGAAAGCCGATGGTGAGCAGCCACGCGTCGGTCTGCACCCGTCTGGCCACCAGCTGAAGCAGGGAAAACGCCGCGAACAGCCCCGCCCACGCCGCGGCATAGCGCCCGACCGACAGGGAAAACGCATAGGAGACCTCGTCAAAGCCGTCATCCGCCACCAGCAAAAAGACGTTGACAAAGCACCAGGCGGCCAGCAGGCGCGCCAGCAGCTTCTGCGGCGCCGCGCACGCTTTCCATCTCTCCTTCACGGGTCATTCCTCCAGAAAA
>CAMJHI010000049.1 GCA_946405475.1 uncultured Clostridia bacterium | reverse complement strand
TTATCCGCCATCGTGACGAGATCTTCGGCGCGATCCCGCAGCAGAATTCCCTCCTGCGTCAAGGAAATGGAAAAGCTGTGCCGTTCAAACAGCTTCTTGCCCAGCTCGTCCTCCAGCGCTTTCAGCGTTTTGGAGAGCGTCGGCTGTGTCACGTGAAGCTGTTCGGCGGCGCGTGTCATGTTTTCTTCCCGCGCCACAGCGAGAAAATAGCGAAGGGTCCGTATCTCCATCCTGCTCACTCCTTCATGATATGCTTAATGTGAATATCACGATATTCATTATAACCATTAGCGAAACCAAAATCAAGGCAGTATAATCAAATCACAAGAAGAAAACTCCGGGAGGGATGGACATGGACGACCGGCTCCGGCGTCTGCGTAACGACTTGCATGAGATCGGATGCGATCAGGCGGAAATCGCGGACGCGGAAAGACTTATTCAGGCAGGGGACGATGAAGCACTGATAAAACATCTCAGAAAATGCCGTTGTTCTCTTTTGGAAGAAATGCACGCATGCGGCAAAAGAATCGACCGAATGGATCAGCTGATCCGCCAATCGGAACAAATTGCAAAATAAATCAGAAAGGTTTGGGATATACCATGAAAAAAGAAGAACGGAAGCTCACGCAGGAATGGGACAAGACTTTCCCGAAAAGCGAAAAAGTCGATCACAGCAAGGTGACCTTCGTCAACCGCTACGGCATTACGCTGGCGGCGGATCTGTACGTTCCGAAGAATGCAGCAGGCAGGCTCCCGGCAATCGCCGTCTGCGGTCCGTTCGGCGCCGTCAAGGAACAGTGCTCCGGGCTGTATGCGCAGACGATGGCGGAACGCGGCTTTCTGACGCTCGCCTTTGACCCCTCCTTTACCGGCGAGAGCGGTGGAACGGTGCGCTATATGGCGTCGCCGGACATCAACACCGAGGATTTTATGGCGGCGGTGGATTTCCTCTCCTTGTGCGACAAGGTCGATCCCGAACGGATCGGGATCATCGGCATCTGCGGCTGGGGCGGTCTGGCGATCAACACGGCGGCGCTGGATACCCGCGTGAAGGCGACGGCGGCGATGACGATGTATGACATGACCCGCGTCAACGCGAAGGGTTATTTCGATTCGGAGGACAGTGAGGAAGCCCGCTATCAAAAAAGAGCGGCGATGTGCGCGCAGCGGCTGGAAGACCTCAGGGCGGGCGAATACAAGCTCGGCGGCGGTGTGGTTGATCCGCTGCCGGAGGACGCCCCGTATTTTGTGAAGGATTACTATGACTATTACAAAACGCCGCGCGGATATCATGCGCGTTCCCTCAATTCCAACGGCGGCTGGAACGTCATCGGCTGCGAGAGCTTCATCAATCAGCCGATCCTTCAATATTCCAATGAAATCCGCTCTGCGGTGCTGATCGTTCACGGCGACGCGGCTCATTCCTGCTATTTCGGGCGCGACGCCTATGCCAACATGATCCGGGACAGCAAGTACGCGGACAACAAGGAACTGCTGATCATCCCCGGCGCGTCCCACACCGATTTGTACGACGGCGGCAAAACAAACGCGATCCCGTTTGACAAGCTGGAAGCATTCTTTATGGATCATTTGAAATAAGCAATTCAGAATGGGGGCGGGATATGTTATACAGAAAAGCGATATCGTTCCTGTCGGTTCTTCTGATCGCGGCGCTTTGCCTTGCGGCGTGTGCGTCAACGCGGGATTCCGGCGGCCTCGGCTCAAGCGCAGAGAACCTTCACGCTTTGACGCCGGACACTGTAACGTGGCTGGAAGATATCGGGCTGAATACAGAACAAGGAGATCAAGAAGTGGGAAAGTTTGATTTTACGACCGGAACCGTGCTGCTGAACAGCGGTTATACCATGCCGATCCTCGGTCTCGGCACATATGCTCTTGATCACGACACCTGTGTGAATTCCGTGAAAGCGCTTCTGAAAAACGGCGGACGGCTGATCGATACGGCGTTTATGTACCATAACGAAGAGGCCGTGGGCGAAGGCGTTCGGCAGGCCATGGAGGAATACGGCATTCCCCGCGCGGATATCTTTGTGATCACGAAGATCTACCCGAGCCAGTTTGACGATCCTGCGGCGGCCATTGACATGGCGCTGGAAAAGCTGGATATCGGCTATATCGACATGATGCTCCTGCACCACCCGGGAGACGGGGACGTGGCGGCGTACAAAGCGATGGAACAGTATGTGAAGCAGGGCAAGATCCGTTCGCTGGGTCTTTCCAACTGGTATGTGGAGGAGCTGACGGACTTTCTGCCGCAGGTCACGATCCCTCCGGCGCTGGTGCAAAACGAGATCCATCCGTATTATCAGGAGCAGGATGTCGTTCCGTTCATTCAGGAAAAAGGCATCGTGGTGCAGGGCTGGTATCCCCTTGGCGGCCGAGGTCACACGGCGGAGCTGCTGGGCGATGAAACGATCAAGGCCATCGCAAAGGCGCACGGCGTCTCCTCCGCGCAGGTCATTCTCCGCTGGGATCTGCAAAGAGGCGTCGTTGTGATCCCCGGTTCGAGCGACCCGGCGCATATCAGGGAAAATCTGGATCTGTTCGGCTTTGCGCTGACAGAGGAAGAAATGAAAGCCGTCGCTGCGCTCGATCGCGGGGAGAAGCACGACTGGTATTGAGAAAAAAGAATACGGGCATGAAAAAGCTCCTCATCCGGCCGTTCGGATGAGGAGCTGATCGTTTGTGCGCCAAACGCGGTCGTTACGATTTCAACCGCATGCCGTCTTGAAAGGCTTCGCCCACGCGTTCCGTCACTTTGTAATACCCGTGCGTGTACGGGTCAAACGCGATCGCATTGACCAGGGTCATGTCGATTTTGCCGTCGACCATCACGCTTTCGTCGGCGGTGATGCTGACGACCTTTCCGATGACGCCGACGCCGTATTCGTTGCTTTGATATTCCAGAAATTCGCATTCAAGGCACAGCGGGAATTCGCGGATGACAGGGGCGTCCACTGTTTCAGCCTTGTCAGCCGTCAGACCGCTTTTTTCAAATTTCTTTGTTTCCCTGTTTCCGGAAACAACGCCGAAATAGTCGGCTTCCGCCACGTGCGCGGCGTCTGCGATGCTGACGGTAAACGCCTTTCTGGCCTTGATGTTTTTCACGGTCTTGTGAGATTCGGTCAGATTCAGCGCAACGGTGCCCCGTTCCTGCATGGTGCCCCAGGCGGCATTCATGACGTTCACGCTGCCGTCCTCGTTGTAGGTTGCGACCATCAGAACCGGCATCGGGAAAATCCCTTCGGTTTGATCGAGCTTCACTCTCATGTGATTGTCCTCTTTCTTTCTTTTGTTGACACAGTCGTGTTCTTGTGTATCATTATAGCGAAAGCAGAAAATTCGTCAAGTACTGTCCGCAAGGATAGGTACTATCAAAAAGGAAAGTGAAGCTATGATATCCAATTATATTGAAAATGCCAATTTTGAAGACACCGGGTTCAGCTATACGCTCTCTCTGATCGCCGGAAAACACAAAATGGTGATCCTGTATTGTCTGATGGAATTTGAGCCGGTTCGTTTTAACGAACTGCGTCGTTACGTCAAAAACATCTCCGATAAAACGCTGAGCGGCAATTTGAAGGAGCTGGAATCCGACGGCTTGATCATCAGAAAAGAATATCCGCAGATCCCGCCGAAAGTGGAATACAGCCTGAGCGACAGGGGAAAGTCCCTTATGAAAGTGCTGGATCAGCTCTGCGTCTGGGGCGAAAACAACAGAAAATGACGCTTGGTTCGCTTTTCTGTAAAAAACGCCGTCAAAGCCTTGACATCATCCTGAAATCCTGTTACCATTTTTTTGTTATCGAACGGCCTGCGCCGCCGCTTTCGGGGGCTGCGGGCTCAAAAACTGGGGGCATAACCATGAAACGCACCGCTGTTCGTCTGCTTGCCGTTGTTCTTGCACTGGTCCTGGCTTCTTCCGCGCTGCTCACCGGCTTCGCGCAGGAGGATCCGTTGGCGAAGGAGCTTGCCTACACCTTCAACGGCGTGCAGTATCTCTGCGCCGCTTCCGCCGCGCGCGATGATAACGAGGAGGAAGAGGGCTACGACCTCACCTTTGTGTTCGATACTGTTCCGAACGCGATCACGGCGCATCTGACCGAAGCGTGCTTTTCGCTGGATAATTCCCAGCCGGGCATGGAGCACGTTTACCGGCAGGAGATCTGGAGCGTGTTCACGGATTATATGTTTGAACTGTATAACACGGTGTTCGGCAAGGAGATGTTCGGCCGCTCGCCCGAGGGCGCCACGCGCGAACTGCAGATGCACTGCTGGATGTTCCGCATGGGCGACGCGGTGCAGCGCATGGTCAGACCAATCGATCTGCTGCTGGGCAAGGTGCCGCCGTTCTCGCGGTTGTTCGGTCTGTTTCACACCGTGCTCAACCGCGCCCGCGTCACAGAGCTCGGCCCCACCGACGGCTCCGATCACAACGGTTACGTTTTTGAGGAAGCCGATTCCGATTTGCAGGCGCTGCTCCGCTACGGGCTGGATTTTCTCTCGCTTGACTTTATGAACGGCCTGTTTGAGCGCACACAGAACATGGAATTCGACGCGCTCGACCGCATTGATCAGCTTCTGTTCCACCCGAACGAGCTGGAAAAGCTGGCCGAACGGCAGTATGTCAACAAACAAAACAACAACACGGCGCCTTTTCCCTGCTGAAAGGGCGCTTTTCCTTTTCCGGCTGACGTGAAGCGCAGCCCGCCGCCGTTTCAGCGGCAAGGAGGCTCGATATGAAAAAACAAATCAGTTTGCTTTTGTCGTTTCTGTTCCTTTTCACTCTCGTTTCGCCCGCGTTTGCGGCAGGGGAGAGCGGCCCGGTTCTCGCCGCCAACGGCGCGACCGATTACCGCATCGTGCTCTCCTCATCGGCCGAGCCGGCCGAGCGCACTGCCGCCGACACGCTGGCCGATTACCTGCTGCGCGTCACCGGCGCCGCGTTCCCCGTGGTGGCCGATTCCGAACCGGCTGCCGAGCGGGAACTGGTGGTGGGCGTCACCAACCGCGAGGCGGCTCGCTTTGCCGAACGCGAGCAATGGGATGCCGACGCGGTGCGCCTGCTCACCGACGGGCAGATGCTGTTCCTCACCGGCGGGTCTGCGCGCGGGACTCTTTACGCTGTTTACACATTTTTGGAGGATCACCTCGGCTGCCGCTGGTTCACCCACGACCTCACCGTCGTCCCGCAGCAGGATACGCTGCCGCTGCCGACGGTCGACTATTTTTATGAGCCGGGCTTCAGGCTGCGGCAGACCTTCTGGGCGTTTTCCGCGATCTATCCCGATTATTGCGCCGCGCACAAGCTCCACGGCGTGATGGCGGGTCTGCCCGAAGAATTGGGCGGCGGGCGCTATGAGCTGGCGATCAGCAGCGTTCACACCATGCAGCAGATCGTGCCGCAATCGCTGTTCGATGTGCACCCCGACTATTTCGGCGCCGATGAAACCGGCGCGCGCAGCCCGAACCGGCAGCCATGCCTGCGCAATGACGGCGTGTTCCGCCTGGCGCTGGCTTATGCGGAAAACTACTTTTCGCAATATAACGCCATTTTGAGCGTGTCGCAGAACGACAGCATGGATTTCTGCCGCTGCGAAAAATGCCGGGCGTTCAACGCCGCCCACGGCGGGGTCGACAGCGCCGCGCTGCTCGATTTTGTCAACCGCCTGGCGGCTGAAATCAAAAAAACGCACCCGGCGGCGCAGCTCGAAACGCTGGCTTACCAGCGCTCGCAGCAGCCGCCCGTGGGGCTGACGGTGGGCGACAACGTGGTCATCCGCCTGTGCGCCATGAACACCTGCACGCTGCACGATCTTGACGATCCGACCTGCCCGCCGAACAAGGCGTTCGACGCTGATTTTTCGGGCTGGTCGAAGCTCACCGACCGGCTGTATATCTGGGATTACAGCACCGATTTTCAGTATTATTACGCGCTGTTCCCCAATCTTACGACCCTGCAGGGACGCTATCGGTATTTTCGCGATCACCACGTCATCGGCGTGTTCGATAACGGCTGCGGTGAGCTGACCGTGCCCGGCGAATTCCACGAGCTGCGCACCTATCTGCTGCTCAAGATCCTGTGGGATCCCGACGCCGACGTCAAGCAGCATCTGCGCGAATTCTGCGCCGCCTATTACGGCGCGGCGGCGGGGGACGTGATCGCGTTTATCAACAGCTTTGAGGCAAGCGCGGGCGGCTTCAACCCGCGCACGTTCCGTTCCTGCCACAACAGTTGTCAGGATGGCGGCATCAGCCTGCTCAATAACGTCTCGCTCTCCAAAAGCGATGTGAAAAAGCTCGACCGCCTCATGGCTTCGGCCAAAAGCAAAAGCCTTTCCGCGGATCAGGCAAAGCATTTGCGGGGGCTGGAGCTGAGCTGGCGCTTTTTCAAAAACGCGCTCTTCGTGGGCGAATTCAACTGGTTCTCGGGCTTCACCGACCCGGCGGCGGCAACGCTGCGGCTCGTTGACGATCTGCGTGATTACGGCGTGACCTGCCTGAGCGAGGGCTGGGGGCTTATCCTCAAAGATGAAGCGCCCGACGCGCGTATGATGCCCACGTTCTGGTATGCCGACGAGGGCTCGCTCCCGCCGGATCTCCGGCTGGAACTGAAAGCGCGTGTGCTGATTCACACCGTGTTGTACGCGGTTTTGACGCCGCTTCGATGGATCATGAACGGAGGGAACTGACAGATGGATCACCGCAAACAGCCTTTGACCGGCCTGCTGCCGCATATGCCGGATGAAACCATGGCTCCGGGCCGCATGCGCCTTGACACCGACGGCGCCAAAGAGGCGGAAAAGCATTTTTATGAGCGCCGGGGCACCGTGCCCGATTTCCGCCGCGCCTACGTCATCGGTTCGGGCGATCTCGGCGCGGCCATCCACGGCACGCCGGACAACTATACCTATCACATCTGCAAAAACGATCTCTGGTGGGATGATTTCGATTCCGATCCGCCGTGTTATCCGACCGGCGGCATGGCTCAAATGCGCGCGCGCATCAAGGCGGGCGACCCCACGCTCAAGCCGGAGATTTTTGCCGCGGCGAACCACCGCAGCAACCAGCCCAGCCAGACCTCGGCCGCGCGGCTGACGCTGCACCTTGTCAGCGGCGGCGTGCAGGCGCATATCAAAGAGCGCATGGAGCTGCACAGCGGCACAATCACGCAGTCTTACGGCTGCGGCAACCAGAACGGCGTGATCTGCGGCGAGGGCTTCACCACCGTGAGCTGTATTTCACCCGCCGAAAACGTGCTGTTCATCGGCTTGACGGCCAGCCCCCGCGCGGGGCACATGGGCAAGCTTTCGCTGGAGCTGACCAAGGACCCGATGGAGGTCTGCGCCAACATCGGCCGCCTGTCGTCCGAAGAAATCCAGCGGCAGGAGGATGAGATCGAACGGTACTACACCCCCGTGCCGTTTGTGGACGGGCCCTATTTCGGCTTCACCATGCGCCTGAAGGCCGGGCACGACCCGGAGCGATCGCCGGACGTGCACTACACCGTGATGATGCGCGCTTCCGACGCGCGGATCAAAGCTTATGCGGCCGGCTCAAAGGTCATGGCCGAGGGGCGTCCCGCCGGGCGGGAGGCCTTTCTGATCCTCACCGTCGTTTCCACGTATGACGCGGCCGATACCGTGGCCGAGGCCAAACGGCGGCTGCAGCGCGTGTGGGATTATGACGCGCCGCTTCTGGCGTGCAACTGTCGGGACTGGTACCGCCATATCTGGAAACGCTCGTGGATCCGCCTGCCCGATCCGAAGCTGTCCCGCCCGTGGTACTGGGGCGTTTATCAGGCGCTGGCCTCGCGCATGCCGGGGCGGCAGCCTGCGGGCTATCTCGCGCCGTGGTATCAATCCTCCTACGCAAACTGGGGGCATCATATCCTCACCTATGAGCAGACCAAGACCAACCTGGGACTGCTGCCCACCAACCACGCCGAGCTGCTCGAGCCGTGGTTCCATCTGCTCTTTTTGTCACGTGACAAGCTTCAAGCCTTTACAAGAAACTGCTATCATATGAACGGCACGGCCTATCCGCACGCCATTTCCACCATCGGCACCGTCACCGCCTCCGCTATCAACCTCAACGGCACCATGATGAACCTGCAGACCACGGGCGAAAGCGTGAAGTATTGCTGGGATTATTACACCCACACCGGCGACGTCGACTTTCTGCGAGAGATCGGCTACCCGCTGCTGCGCGACGCGGCGATCTTTTATCACGAGTATCTGCTCACCGATGAGGAGACCGGGCGGAAATACATTTTCCCGTCCCGCAGTCAGGAATTCGTGAACACCGTCGGCCTTGCCAACGAGTACATGACCGACTCGCTCATCGATCTGTGCATGGTGCGCCACACGCTGAAGGCGGCCGCCGAAGCCGCCGGGCTTCTCGGGCTTGATGCTGAGCTTGCCGCGGCGTGGCAGGCCGATCTGGCGGCGCTGCGGTCGGACTATGCCGTCTGGCCGGACGGCACGTGGAAAACCGCCGCCGACACCGACGACACGACGCTGGATTACGGCCCGCCCTGTGTGACCGATCTGGCGCCCATCTGCTACACGGGCGAGGTGGACGCGTGGCACGGCGACACGCCGGAACTGATGGAGGCTGCGCGCAAAACGGTGAAAAAGCTCGTGCCCGACAACGAGATCCCGTGGGATCGTTCCTTCGGCATAATCGCGCGGCTGCGCATGGGCGACGCCGCTTATGCCGGGCGGATGCTGCGGCTGCTGCCCGAAGAATATGAAGAGGGCGGCAATCTGGACGCGCCGATCGCGCACGACTGCGACTATTCGGTGAGCAAGGGCAGCGCCTACACCGCGCAGGTCATCGGGGAAATGCTGTTTCAAAGTCAGGGCGGCGTGCTGCGGTTTTTCCCGGCGTGGGATTTCACGCTGGGCGACGCGGCGTTTTATTCGCTGCGGGGCGAGGGCGCGTTTCTGGCGAGCGCGGAAACCAGAAACGGCGAGATCGCTTACGCCATCATCCGCAGCCTTGTCGGGAACGTCTGCCGCGTACAGTGTCCGTTTGAGAGCGCCCGCGTGCGCGATCTGGAAACCGACGAAACGGTCGGCTTCACGGTCGAAAACGGCAACCTCGTGTTTGAAACGGTCAGGGCGCATGAATACGTGATCGAGCGCGCCGACCGCCCGCTGGAAAGCTTTGAAATCATCAAATAACAAAACAGTTTCGGTCAGCCTCTGACCGCTCAAAACACAAAAGTTTCGGTCAAGCCTTTTCAAAGGCTTGCGGTTTCCAAAGGCGGAGCCTTTGGCCGCCGACCGCAGTCGGCGGAACCCCGGGAACGAAAAGGCGCGGGGAACCCTCGCCGGGGGTTCCCCGAAAGCGGCCTTGCCCGTGCCTGACCGGAATGAGAAATATGACGTCCGCAGTTACAGTTAGGTGAAATCATGACAAAACCAATCAATCTTTATGCGCTTTCCCGCATCCGGGAGGAAGAGGCGTTCAATGCTGTGGAGCAGCATCAATCCTGCTACAAGGAGCCGCGGCGCACGCAGTACCATGAGATCGAGTCGCTTCGTCGGCTGGCCGACGAGCTGATCCGGCACGGGCTGTCCGTCGCCGAGCTGGACGGGTTTTTCTGCTCCTTCCATATCCCGCAGATCGGCAAGGAGTTCGATCTGCTGCGCTTTACGGAAAAGACCTGCCTGAATATCGAGCTCAAATCCGTCGCCGTTCCGCCGGAGCAGATCCTTGAGCAGCTTCGGAAGAACCGCCATTATCTGGGGCATCTCGGCAAGCGGCTGTGGCTATATACCGTTGTGACGGATTCCATGACCTGCTGCAAGTTGTCGCTGAACGACGAGCTGGTGCCCGTTTCGTTCGACGAGGTCGTCAGTGCGGTGAGCAGAACGGCTGCCGATCATACCGATTCGATCGACGACTTGTTTCGCGCGTCGGATTATCTGGTTTCGCCTTTCAGCACCCCGGCGCGGTTCATTCAGGGGGAATACTTTCTGACGCAGGCGCAGGAGCAGATCAAAAAAAGCATTCTGAAAGGCGTCGATTCCGCCTTTTCCGGCGCTTTCTTCCACCTGACCGGCCGCCCCGGCACCGGCAAAACGCTGCTGCTTTACGATCTGGCCAAAACGCTTTCCAAAAACGGTCAGACGCTGCTGGTGCACTGCGGCAAGCTGACCGCCGGGCAATACAAGATCCGCAAGGAGATCGAACGGCTCGATATCGTTTCGGCCGGGCAGCTGCTCAGCCGTGACGATGCGCTCGGTTCCTACAGCTACGTTCTGGTCGATGAAACGCATCGCATGACGACCGCGCAGTTTGAAGCTGTCTGCAGCAGCGTGCGGCGCAACGATCAGGTCTGCGTGTTCTCGTCCGATCCGGAGCAGATCCTTTCCACCGCCGAAAGGCGCAATCAGATTGCGCAAAAAATCGAGGCGCTCCCCCCGGCCGGAACGTACACGCTTTCCGAGCATATCCGCGCCAATAAAGAATTGAGCTCTTTCCTTCTGTGCCTGAAAAACCTGAATCATCGGGCGAAGGCGGCCGTGGATTATGCCGACGTGGCGCTGAATTACGCCAACACCACGCAGGAAGCGCAGCTGCTGCTCGAATACTACCGCCGGAAGGGCTACACCTTCATCAACTACACCAAACCGCGCTTTGCGGAAAGCCCGTATGCCGATTATGAGGAGGATTTTGACACGCATCACGTGATCGGGCGGGAATATGACAAGGTCGTCATGCTCATGGATTCGTCCTTCTTTTACGATGAGGACGGCTTTTTGCAGGGCATTCCGTATCCGGATCCCGATTACTTATACCCCAACCTGTTTTATCAGGGCGTCACCAGAGTCCGTGAAAAGCTCGCGCTCATCGTCGTGAACGCGCCGGAGCTGTTCGACAGGATCGTTTCCATAATCAGACCATCCGAATAACAAAAAAAGAGGAAGCGTTGCGCTTCCTCTTTTTTTGGGAAACACTGAATTAATCACAAGCGCACGATGGAGCGGATCTTTTCCCTTCATATTGCACCAAAAATCC
>CAMJHI010000048.1 GCA_946405475.1 uncultured Clostridia bacterium | reverse complement strand
CTTCCGCCATCTACTCCACCGATCTGCATTCTTTGGGGCAGTACGTGCAGCAGGGCGAACGCATCATGTTTGAAACAGTCGTTTACGCCGAACAGCCTCAGCAGGACGTTGCCATTGACGCAACGGCCGACAATGCCGACGGTCTGAATTTCCTGGCGGGCAAAACGGTTTCGTTCGTCAACCGCAAGGCGTTCGAGGGCACGCTCTTGGCGCATACCGACGGGCAGGTGCCTAACGTGGTGCTTCAGATCCCCACGATGAACGAATCGGTCTTGGGCGAGCTGATCTATTTCTTTGAAAAAGCCTGCGCCGTTTCCGGTTATCTGCTGGGCGTGAATCCCTTTGATCAGCCCGGCGTGGAAAGCTACAAGAAAAATATGTTTGCTTTACTGGGCAAGCCCGGCTACGAAGAAATGCGGGCGGCGCTCGAAGCAAAACTCAAATAACCAAAAGTAAGGAGAAATCTCATCATGGTCAAACTTATTCTCGGTCACAAAGGCTCCGGCAAAACCAAAAAGCTGGTTGAGCTTGTCAACACCGCCGCGCGGGAATCCAACGGCAACGTGGTCTGCGTTGAAAAAGAATCCCAGCTTACTTACGACGTCACGTCCCGTGCCCGCCTGACTGCGACCGATACCTTCTGCATCCGCGATTACGCTTCGTTCTACGGCTTCCTGTGCGGCATCTGCGCGGGCGACCACGACATCACCGATATTTTTGTCGACGCGACACTGCGCATCGGCGGGCGCGATTACGACGAGCTGGCAAAATTCCTCGCCAAGGTCAACGAGCTTTCCAAGATCGAAGAGAAGAATATCACCTTCACCGTTTCTGCCGACAAAGAAGAAATTCCGGCTTCCGTGTTTGAATTTGCTCAAGTGATCTGAAAGTTGAAAAAAAGCCTTGACAAAGCGATTCTTTCTTTGTATAATATCATAGTCTGTGACCGCAGGTTTGCGGCTTTTCGGAGGGTGATGACCGTTGATCCTTGAGCTTGAGCCGATTTTCAACAACATCGGGCAGAAGCTCGACTTTGAATATCAGCTTTCCTTGCCCGAGCTTTCTCTCCTCAAAAAGCCCGTGAACGTCAAGGGCAGTGTGTTCAACCGTGCGGGCGTTGTTCATTTCAACGCCGTGGCTTCGTGCGAAGCCGCCGCGCCGTGTGACCGCTGTGCGGAAATGACTGAAAAGCATTTCGACGTTCCCGTTGAGCATGTTTTGGTGACTGCGCTCAACAACGAAGAGAACGACGAGCTGATCCTCCTGAGCGATATGCGGTTTGAAACCGATGCGCTCATCCGGGAAGACATCATTTTAGCCCTTCCGTCAAGTTACCTTTGCCGGGAGGATTGCAAAGGGGTTTGCCAGTATTGCGGCAAAAACCTGAACCATGGCTCATGCAGCTGCCAGGCGCCGGCCGACCCGAGGTTGGCGGTGCTCCGGCAATTGTTAGATGAATAAACGTGAGTAAAGAAGTATCACAGCAGCAAGGAGGTTGCAAGAATGGCAGTTCCTAAGAGAAGAGTCTCTAAGGCAAGACGCGATAAGAGGCGCAGCAGTGTTTGGAAGATCAATGCTCCTGAACTTGTTAAGTGCCCCAAGTGCGGCGACTACAAAAGACCGCACAGACTGTGTCCCAACTGTGGCTACTACAACGGCAGACAGGTAATTGATACAGAGGCGTAAGCTTTAAGGCAGAGGCGGGATTGGCTCTCTGCCTTTTGCTTTTTGTTTTGCTGATTTTGAGGGAGGTGCGTCATGGCCGTCAAGATTGCCGATGTGGAAAAGGGCTCTGTTTGCGCCAAAAAGATCCACGGCGGCGACACTTTGCTTTCCGTCAACGGCAACACGATCCGTGACGTGCTCGATTACCGCTTTTACACCTGTGAAGAAAAGCTGAAGCTGCTCATCCGCACACCGGGCGGCAAAGAGCGCACGGTGAAGATCAAAAAGGGCGAAGACGACGACCTCGGTCTGGTGTTCGACACCTATCTCATGGACAAGCACCATGCCTGCAAAAACAAGTGCATTTTCTGCTTCATCGATCAGATGCCCAAGGGCATGCGCGAATCGCTCTATTTCAAGGATGACGATTCTAGGCTTTCGTTTTTGTTCGGCAATTACGTGACGCTGACGAATCTGACGGATGAAGACGTGGACCGCATCATCAAAATGCACATCAGCCCGGTGAACGTGTCGGTTCACACCATGAACCCCGAGCTGCGTGTGCAGATGATGAAAAACCCGAACGCGGGCAGCTCGTTGCGTTATCTTGATCGTTTTGCTCAGGCCGGTATCAAGCTGAATACGCAGCTCGTGCTCTGCCCGGGCATCAACGATGGCAAAGAGCTGTCGTACAGTCTGGACGAACTGGGCAAGCTCTATCCGGCGGTGCAAAGCATTGCCGCCGTGCCGGTGGGTCTGACGAAGCACCGCGAAAACCTGCCGAAGCTGGACGCTTACAACAAAACAACAAGCGCGGCTGTTATTGATATCATCGATGATTTCAACGCGCATTTTGCCTATTTCCACGGCGAAGCGATCGCTTTTGCCGCCGACGAATTCTATCTCAAGGCGGGTCGTCCGATCCCGCCGGAGGATTACTACGGCAGCTACCCGCAGCTGGAAAACGGCGTGGGAATGTGGCGCAGCTTTGAAAATGAGTTTCGTCAGGCGCTCGATCAGTGCGAGCTCACGCAGATCGCACCGCGCCGGGTCAGCATTGCTACGGGCGCGGCGGCTTTTCCGCTGATGCAAAGTCTGGCTCAAGCGGCCTGTCAGAAAATCGACGGTCTGTCGGTGAACGTCTATGAGATCAAAAACGACTTTTTCGGCGAAAGCGTCACCGTCAGCGGTCTGCTGACCGGGCAGGATCTTCAGCGGCAGCTGACCGGCCAAGATCTGGGCGAGGTGCTGCTCATCTCTGAAAACATGCTGCGCAGCGGCGAGGACGTGTTCCTGGACGATATGACCGTTGTGCAGCTCAGCGAGGCGCTGGGTGTTCCTATACAGCCGAACCGCGTGGACGGCTTCGATTTGTTTGAAACGATGGTCGGGCTTTCGCCCGCGTAAAGATCATTTCATAAGGAGTGATTTGCCATGCTTTGGTTTTTTCTGATTTTCTCCACGTCATGCTGGGGTCTGGCGGAGATTTTCTATAAGAAGGGCAACGTGGCCGACGAGCCCTATGCCCATTTGAAAACGACCGTTTTCGTCGGGTTCTTTTTCGGCCTGTATTCTCTGATCATTCTTCTGACTCAGGATGTAAAGCTTGAATACTTGCCGGCCAATTTTATCCGCTATCTGCCGGTGGCGCTGTGCTATATCGTGTCGATGGTCTGCTCCTATTACGGCGTGCGCTATATTGAAGAGTCGATCTCCGACCCCATTGAAAACACGTCGTGCGCCTTTGTGCCGATCCTGTGCGCCATCTTCATGCACGAACGGCTCAGCTTTGAAACCGTCGTTGCCATCGTCATCGTCGTCATCGGCGTGCTGGGCGTCGGCTTTTTTGACAAGCAGGGCAAGGAAGCAAGAAGCAGGCATTTCGGCAAAAAGCTGGCGCTCGTCTCCATTGCCATGCCGTTTTGCTACATGCTGCTTGACGCCATCGGAACCTTTCTTGATATTTATTACACGGACGACGCGGCGTCTTCCGTGCTCCTCGGCGTCACGGAGGATAATCTTGAGCATACGGCCAACTGCTGTTACGAATTTACGTTTTTCCTGATCGCTGTCGGCATTCTGATCTACCTGAAACGCAAAGGCGTCAGGCTCTTTTCGACGGCGGAGGATGAGGCTCTGGCTGCGTCCGGTCAGCCCGCTGCGCGAAAGAACCTGCTGCAAAAGGTTGGCGGTCAGCGCAACAAGATCCTCGCGGCGCTGCTTGAAACGGGCGGTCAGGCAACCTATCTGTTTGCTTTGTCCGAAGGCTCCGGCGTGGCGGCGGTCATTCTTGGCGCTGGCACGGTCGTGATCTCCTTCGTGCTGTCGCGCTTCCTGCTCAAAGAAAAGCTGACCGTTCTGCAATACGTCTTTATCGGCATCATCTTTGCCGGTATCATCTTTTTGTCGCTGCTCGGCGAATAACGAGCGCTGCTCCTCAACGAAACAAGAAGGAAGTGATCTGACATGTCGAAGCCTGTTGTGGCGATCGTCGGCCGACCCAACGTCGGCAAATCGACCCTGTTCAACAAGCTGTGCGGGCGGCGGCTTTCCATTGTTGACGACACACCCGGCGTGACGCGCGACCGCATTTTTGCCGATTGCGAATGGTGCGGCCGCACCATGACGCTCGTCGACACCGGCGGCATCGAGCCGTATTCCGATGACGTCATTCTGTCGCAGATGCGCCGTCAGGCGCAGCTTGCCATCGAAAGCGCCGACGTGGCCGTGCTGGTGTGCGACGTGCGCTCCGGCGTGGTGGCCAGCGACGCGGAAGTGGCGACCATGCTGCAAAAAAGCAGCAAGCCCGTCATTCTGTGCGTGAACAAGTGCGATTCCATCGGCGAGCCGCCGATGGAGTTTTATGAGTTTTACAACCTCGGTCTGGGCGATCCCATTGCCGTTTCCTCCGTGCACGGGCACGGCACCGGCGATCTGCTGGATAAGATCCTGTCCTATCTGCCTGAGCAGAATGAGGAAGAAGGCGACGACGAAACCATCAAGGTCGCCATTATCGGCAAGCCCAACGTCGGCAAATCCTCGCTCGTCAACCGCATTGCGGGGGAAGAGCGTTCCATCGTGTCCGACATCGCGGGCACCACGCGCGACGCGACCGACACGTTTGTGGAAAACGAGCACGGCAAATACGTGCTCATCGACACGGCGGGACTGCGCCGCAAGAGCAGGGTGGAGGATCAGATCGAAAAATACTCCGTCATCCGCGCTCAGATGGCGGTGGAGCGTTCCACCGTCTGCGTCATCATGATCGACGCGGCGGAGGGCTTCACCGAGCAGGATTCCAAGGTTGCGGGCATTGCGCACGAAATGGGCAAGGCCTGCATCATCGCGGTGAATAAATGGGACGTCGTCGAAAAAGACGGCAAGACCATGGACAGCTACCGCAAAAAGCTCATGAACGATTTTTCGTTCATGTCTTACGCGCCCATCATCTTTATTTCCGCCAAAACCGGTCAGCGGCTCGACCGCCTGTTTGAGCTGATCAATTTTGTCAATTCGCAAAACGCCATGCGCATTTCCACGGGTAAGCTCAATTCGGTTTTAGCCGACGCGACCGCCCGCGTGCAGCCGCCCACCGACAAGGGCAGGCGCCTGAAGATCTATTATATGACGCAGGCTTCTACCCGCCCGCCGACGTTTGTCTGCTTTGTCAACCGCAAGGATCTGTTCCATTACAGCTATCAGCGGTATCTTGACAATCAGATCCGCGAGGTGTTTGGGCTTGAGGGCACGCCGACCCGCTTTGTTATTCATGAAAGGGAAGAAAAGAAGTAAGCGGATCAAGGCTTGTCCGGTCAAAACGGATCGTTTCCTGCCCGGTGCCGAACACAGCGTGAGCGCTGCGTTCGCCCGCGGTCAGCAGGCCGACCGTGCCGATGAGCACGCAGACCAGAAACATCATGACGATCACATACATCCGCAACAGGTTTTTCAATTCTGTTTCCTTTCGTTTCTTCAGCCGCGTCGTTTTGGCGCGGCTTTATTCTTTGGGTTCCGGCGCATGCTCCAGCAGCGCGGCGAGCCCTTTGCCCAGCAGGCGACCCGAATAGGCGGCCTCTTCCAGCGTGTTGGAGCTGCTGCCGACCTCGATGAGCAGGTTGTTGTGGGAGCAATCCATGTTGTACTGCCGCTCGCAGAAATAGATCGGCCGCATCAGCCCGGGGTATTTGCTTTCCATGACGTTTTGCAGTTGCAGCGCAAAGCGCAGGTTGTATTTCCATTCGGGGAAGTGCTTGATCTTGCCCTCCTGACAGCCGGTGATGATCATCATCTGCGCCGCCTTTTTGCCCATGATCTCCACGGTCGGTTTGATCCGCACGCCGTTTTCCTGCTCGATCGCGTCGCGGTGGATATCCAGCACGATCTGGATGCTCGGGTACTGCTTCAGATATTTTTCCACGTTCACGCGGGAATGGGCGTAAGCGCCGGTGTATTTCAGGTCGTGGATCTGCTGATCGTGGATCACCTGAAACCCCGCTTGTTTGAGCTGATCGGCGATTTCCATGCCGATGCGCACCATGTTGCGGTCAGACGATTTGCTGCGCGTGACGTAGCCCTGCGCGTACCAGCCGCGGTTGAGCAGCTCATACGCTTCGGTCGTGTGCGTGTGAAAGATCAGAACGGCGGGCTTGGTCTTGTCCGGCGCGTGCAGGTCGGCGCCCGCTTCGAGCAGCGCTTTGAAATCAAGGCTTTTCTGCGTGTCGGTGTTGTTGCGGATGAGCAGCTTGCCCACGGCGGCGTTGGATGATTTTTTGCCGTATTGCCGTTCGACGATGTCGCCGTCCTTCTTTTCGCTGGCCGCGTTTTTTTGCGCGGCCAGCATCAGCCCCTTGATATCGTCCGGCGTTTTGGTCAGCTCGTCGAGCGGATTCTGCGCAAAAACGGAACGGCTTTGCTGAACCGCGGTCTTCTGTTCATTTTGTGAAGCGTGCACGTTCGGCAGCGTCACGCTGTCCACGGTATTCCGGCTTTGATCCGGCCGGGCGGGCGATTGGCTCTGCGTCAGCAGCACGGAGCCGAGCATAATCATGCCGCTGAGGATCAGGGCACAGCGGTTGAACAGGGTTTGCGGCGAGTGGTTCATGGGTTACCTCCTTGTGACCGTCGTCACAAGAAGATATATATGCCTGCGCTGTCCGTTTTATGCGCCGCCCGCCAGCAGTGCCATATCCTCGGCGTCAAGCTGCGGCTGCAGCGCTTTGTTGACGGCAAATGCCACGAAGCGGGCCGCCCGTTCGATCAGCAGGTCGATCTCACGCGGCGTGACCATCATTTTATGCCCTTGCGGTTCGGTTTTGGGTTCATTTTCTCTGCCGATCAGGTCATAGGCGAGGGTGGAAGCGTCCACCACGGTCGGCACGCCGATGGCGATCACCGGCACGCCCATGGTTTTTTCGCTGATTTCTTTTCGTGCGTTGCCCACGCCCGAGCCCGGTGTGATGCCGGTGTTGCTGATCTGCACCGTGCAGCCCAGCCGCTCCAGCCGTCGGGAGGCCAGCGCGTCAACGGTGATGAGCACGGCGGGGGAGATGCGCTGAATGACGCCGAGCAGGATCTCGCCGGTCTCCATGCCGTTTTGCCCCAACACGCCCGGCGTCAGGCGCGCCACGGGGCGCAGCCGGTCGAACCCGAGCTGCTTTTGCATCGTTTCGGGAATGTGCCTTGTGGCAAAGATCAGCTCGCTGCATTTCGGCCCGAGCGCGTCCGGCGTGATGTTTTCGTTCCCCAGCCCGCACACCAGCGCTGTTCCGCTTTTGGGCAGCAGCGCTTCGATCTCCTGCGCGACGGCCTCGATTTCCGCTTTGCCGAAGGCGGTTTCCAGCCAGATGCTTTTCAGCTCTGCCGTCACGTAGGTGCCCACGGGGCGGCGAATGCTTTTTGCGCCCGCTTCGTCGGTGACGCGGATCGTTGTCAGCGTCATGCCGCCGGTTCTTTTTTTCTCAATTTCGATTCCCTGAAGGTTCTGAGGCGCCATTTCGTGCTGTTCCAGCGCCAGATCCGTGCGTAAGCTCAATTTCATCACCGGTTTCCTTTGGATTTCTCTGATATTTTTTGCACTTTTCTTCAAAATTCTCTTGCTTTTTTCAGGAAGAAATGCTATAGTGTAATGCGTATGAATTTTGAAGGAGGTGTATTTTGTGCCGAACATCAAATCCGCGAAGAAAAGAGTTCTTGTCAACAAGACCAAGGCTGCCCGCAACCGCTCCACGAACAGCGCGCTGAAAACCGCTCTGAAAAAGGCGAACGCCGCCATCGAAGCGAACGCTGCCGATAAAGACGTTCTCGTGGCCGCTGCGATGAAAAAGATCGATCAGTCCGCCGCCAAGGGCATCATCCACAAGAACAACGCCGCAAGAAAAAAATCCGCTCTTGCACTCAAGGCTAACAAAGCGTAATTGCTTTTTGTTTAGGGCGCGCGCACACTGCGTGCGCCCATAAGCAAAGCCTGAAACACAAAACAACCGACCTGTGTCCCCGAATTGCTCGGAGCCGAAGGTCGGTTGTTTTTTGTTTTTTGATGTTCGTCTAAAGGCTCGCGCTCTCGTTTTCGTTATCTTAACGCCTCATAAAAATAAATCGCGCATTTCGGGCAGTCAGTGACGGTTACAGTTACGCCGCCATCCATCAGCTCCGCGCCGGTCTTGGTATAGGTTTCGTTCGGGTCGTCGTAGTTGGTCAGAATGTAGGTTTTGGCGGGGTCGAGGCCGTTGAGCATGAGCTTGTATTGCTCCGATTTCACGTTTTCGCGGCGGTAGACCATGGCGTTGCCGCGTGTTTCGCTGCCGAACTGGAAGGCGTGATATTTCGTCAGGTCGAGCGCACCGTAGGTGAGGGGATAATAATTCTCATCCATCATCTCGCGCACCTCGCGGTAGCCGCTGCGCTGGCTGCAGGCGGTGAGAACGGACCGGTCGGCGTATTCGGTGTAGGCGTTCAGCCCGGTGCCGCTCAACGGCAGCCAGAACGACAGCCCGTAGGTGGCGACCTGCGAGGCGGTGAACGCGTCGTCCTTGATCTCGCCCAGTTCTGTACTGCAGTTATAATCGGTGCGCCACAGCGGGATGCTCCGGCGCGACATTTCCAGATCGATCCGGCGGCCGCCGCTGGCGCAGTTGTCGATGATCAGCCCCGGGTTCACTTCCAGCAGCGTGTCAAGGTAGCGGTAGAGGTTGGTCACGTAGTGGTTTTCTTCAATACCGCTGCGGCCGTTGAAATAGTCCTTATCGCACTGCTTCCACATGTCCAGCGGGGTGAAATTGAAATCCTGCCGGTACAGGCTGATCTTGTTGTCCTTGAGGGAATTGGCGACCAGCTCGCCGAGGTAATCGCAGCACCCGTCAAACGCCAGGTTGACCATGTTCACCTCTTCATTTTTTGATACCAGCCAGCCGGGGTGCTTGACGCATTCGTTATAGACCCTTGTGTTCTGGCAGCAGCGCTCGGGCTCATACCACAGCAGCAGCCCCATGCCGCGGCTTTCGGCCGCTTCGGCGATGGGAGCCAGTCCGTCGGGGAACCGCGCCTTGTTCGGCAGCCAGTTGCCCACGCCGTCGTACCAGCTTTCGGTATATTCATACCAGCCGGCGTCCATCCACAAAAAGTCCACGTCGTCGCACATTTCCTGTGACATGCCCTGAATGAATTCGATCAGCTGATCGCTGTTGCGCTTGTCGAATTCACCGGCCAAAATGGTGCAGGTGACGGGGTAGGCGCTTTCGGTGTAAACGCAGTTGGATTCCCAGTTGCGGAAGGTGTTGAAGCCCTTGAGGGCGTTTTTGCCGTCATAAAACGTCAGGGACACCAGCGGCGAACGCACCTGCTCGCCGGGGGTCAGGTAGGCTTTGAAGAATTCCTGCTTGGCGATCACGTCAACGCCCTTGACGGTCTGGCGGAACGACGTGTACCACTGACCCGTCCAGCCGACCGCCATGACGGCGCTCAGGTTTTTGCCCTGCAGGTTGTAATAGGGCAGGTAGGCCGAGTTGCGGCCGCCGCTGGCGTTGAACACGGTCTTCAGCGGACTGACGGGCGATTTCATCAATTCAAAGTCGTCGTTTTTCGCGTCGGAGCCACGGCTGAAATACAGGTCGGTCATGCCGCTGTCCAGCGTAAAATCCGCACCGTTGAAGCTTTTGATCACAGGGGAGTCGGCTTCGCCCTCGTTTTTGATGGATACCGTCCAGTCGCAGGTGGCGAATTCTTCATAGATCGTCGCTTCCACCGCGGCGACCAGCCCGCTCTTTTTGTGTGTGAGCGTGATCACGGTCGTTTTGCCTCCGCGGCGAACGGCGCCGGGCGCGCTCTCTTTGCCGACGCTGATTGCCCAATCGTCGACGTGCTTTTGGAATTCTCTGCCGCCGACCGTGAAATTATAGGCAGGGGCGTCGGTGCCGAGCAGATGCGCTTCATACCACGCGCGGCACTGCTTTTTTTCACTGTCGCTCACGCGCATTTCGTCGGCCGTGATCGCATCGAACGCGATCTTGGTTTCAGAGGTCAGGTTCATCGCGCTGCGATCGACCCAGATCTTGAACTTGGAATCATAAACGGAAAAAGAAGAAACGATGAACAGCAGGCTTTGCAGCACGCAGAACGCGTAGCGAAAGAGGTTTTTCATGTCAGCTTCACCCTTTTTAACGGAATTTGATTTTATTATAATCATAACGAATTATAAAGTCAAGAAATGGGTTACTTGCGCGGAAAAATCTGCTTTTTCGGTTGACAAAAATCAAGGAAGCTTTTACTATATTCATATATTGTTTCAAACGAGGGAAGGTGTCGGGGTGCAGGCAGAAAAAAAGCGGAACGCCGGTGACGTGATCAAAAAAGCGCTGGGCGTGAAGGGTGACTTCAAAACCGTCATCAAGCCGATGCTCGCCTATACCATGGCGAATATTTCCACGAGCGGCGGCAGCTACGTGTTCAGCCTTTATTATTTCGCGTTTCTGACCATGGTCGAGGGCCTTTCCGCCGCGCAGGTCGGTATCGTGCTCATGATCAAGTCGCTGTGGGACGCGGTGACCGACCCGGTCATGGGCGTCATCACCGACCGCACGCGCAGCAGGCTGGGCAAGCACAGACCGTATATATATTTATCGATCCTGCCCTTTGCGCTCGTCACGGTCATGACCTGGACCTCGTTCGGCATTTCCGGCATGGGCAACGAGCGATACACCATGATCTACTACACCGCCGCTTTCATGCTTTACAGCACCGTCACCACCGTTCTCAACGTGCCGCACATCGCCATGCTGCCGCAGGTCGCGCCGGATTATTTTGAACGCACGCAGTACAATTCCGTGGGCTACATCATGAATTCCTGCGGCATGGTGCCCTCGTTCCTCATCGCCTCCTGCTTCCTCGGTCTGGTCAAAACCAAGGATTTTAAC
>CAMJHI010000047.1 GCA_946405475.1 uncultured Clostridia bacterium | reverse complement strand
GTCAGCGTTCGCCGGAATTCTGCGTACCGCCGCCGCAAAAACAGGCGCGCAATCGGTCGAGCCGGACACGCCGTCATCGCAAAGGATCGCCATGGCATATTGTTTTTCGCCGCAGGTGAAGCCGCCGGCAAACCACGAAACGAGCCGTTCCCGACCGGACGAATAATCGCCGCTTTGCGCCGTCGCCGTTTTGCCCCGGCAATCAGCACCTTCGACGAGAGCGGCCTTTCCGGTTCCCTCGCGCACCGCCAGACCGAGAAAATCTGACAGGAGCAGTGCGTTTTCTTTTTTCAACAGCTTATATGGCGGCTGAGGCCGATGCGTTTCGGTGTATTCGCCCGATTCGTTGATCTGCCCTTTGATGAGATACGGCACGTGAAAATCCCCGCCCGAAAACACGCTCGCATACAGCGAAGCGATCTGCAAAGGCGATGCGGTCAGGCTCCCCTGCCCGAAGGAGAAATTCGCCTTGGCCGCCGGGGAGGACAGTTCCCGTTCATCGGGCAGTGAACCGGCCGCTGTTTGAAGCCTGTCTGCCAGTTCAATTGCTTGGCCGAAGCCGAAGCTCCGCGCCAGCGTCAGCACTTCACCCGCGTCAAGCTGCTGCATCAATTGAATAAAGTAACAGTTGCAGGAAACCGCCAGCGCCTGTGGCAAGTTGACGGCGCCGTGAGCCTTCAGGCAGCCGAAGGAAGCGCCGCCGACTGAAACAGAGCCGCTGCAGCGGTGCTGCGTCGCCGGGTCGATCCCCTGCTCCAGCGCGGCGGCCGCGATCAGCAGCTTGAACACCGAACCGATGGGGTAAGCCGCCAGAGAACGGTCAAACAAGGGCGACGACGGCAGCTTCAGGCTTACGGCCACGTCCGTCGGGTCAAAGCGCGGGCGGCTGGCGATGGCGCAGATGCCGCCGTCAGCACAATCCAGAATCACTGCCGCACCGCTTTTCAGACCGCAGACGTCCATGGCGTTTTCAACCGCCAGCTGAAAGGTTTTGTCAAGCGTCAGCACCACGCCGCAGGTATTGTTATAGTTATCATCGATCGTTTCAATTTCTGAGCCTGCGAGCACTCTGCCGGTTGCGTCACATGAAAACCGCACTTTGAGTTCTCCGCGAGAGCGGTTGAGCGTTTCGTTCAGGCTTTTTTCCAGCCCGCACACGCCGTTGCCCGTTTCGTCGGTGTAACCGATCAGATGGCACGCCGGTGCATCGCCCGACGTGCGCCTGACCGTGTCGAGCAGCAGAATATCGTCATGCAGCAGTGCCCGTTTTGTCGGCATCACCAGCGGCTGACCGACGGACAGCATTTCGGCTGCCGCTTGAAATTCGTCGGGCTTTAGTTGATCCTTCAGCACAGCCATCGCCCCCGGGGTCGGCTTCACGGCGGCAACGGTTTGTATTTCATGGCCGACCAATCGTTCCCCGTGGCAGTCATAGATCAGACCGCGGCTCTGTGCCACGGTGATCACCTTGCCGCCCGCGCTGCCCGACGTTTTTTGAGCCGCGCCGAGCAGGATCGTCATCATACGCATCGGGATCACGCCGAACGCGAGCAGCAGCGCGACAAATGCGATCAGGGCACGCTGCGAAAAGCTCTCCGTTTTTGTTTCACTCAAGTTGCTCACCTCACCGTTAGTGTGAGCAGAACCAAACAAAAAAACCGGCGTGATTTGCACCACGCCGGTGAGATCGCATGATTATTTTGTGATTTTGTGGAACACCTTTTTGCCCTTTTTGATCACGATATAGCCGCCGTTGTCAAATTTGCTTTCGGGGATATCATAATCAAAAGTGGTCAGCTTTTCGTCATCCACGCTCACACCGCCCTGATCGATCAGGCGGCGCGCTTCGCCGTTGGATTTGGCAAGCCCCGCTTTGACCATGCAGCGCATGATGCCGATTTTGCCGTCGGTGAAATCTTCCGCCGAAAGCACGGTGGTCGGCATATGCTCGCTGTCAGCCTTGTTGCTGAACAGTGCGCGCGCGGCAGACTGCGCCTTGTCGGCTTCTTCCTGCCCGTGAATGAGCTTGGTGACCTCGTAAGCAAGAATCTCCTTGGCCTTGTTGATCTCGCTGCCTTCCCACTTGGCGTATTCTTCGATCTGCTCCACGGGGATGAAGGTGAGCATCTTCATGCAGTTGATCACGTCGGCGTCGTCGACGTTGCGCCAGTACTGATAAAAATCATAGGGCGAGGTCTTTTCGGGGTCAAGCCACACGGCGCCCTTTTCGGTTTTGCCCATCTTGCGCCCGTCGCTGGTTTGCAGGAGTTTGAAGGTCATGCCGAACACTTCTTTGTTGTCGCACTTGCGGCAAAGCTCCACGCCGCCGATGATGTTGCTCCACTGATCGTCGCCGCCCAGCTCCATCACGCAGCCGTATTTGCGGTTGAGCACGAGGAAGTCGTAGCTCTGCATGAGCATATAATTCAGTTCAAAGAACGAAAGGCCGCGCTCCAGACGCTGTTTGTAGCATTCAAACGCCAGCATGCGGTTGACGGAAAAATGCACGCCGATCTCACGCAAAAAGTCGATGTAGTTCAGGTTGGTCAGCCAATCGGCGTTGTTGACCATAATGGCCTTGCCGTCGGAAAAATCGACGAGCTTCGACATCTGCTTCTTGAAGCATTCCACGTTGTGCGCGATGGTTTCTTTTGTGAGCATCTTTCTCATATCGGTCTTGCCGGACGGGTCGCCGATCATGCCGGTGCCGCCGCCGAACAGGGCGATGGGCGTGTGACCGGCGCGCTGCATATGCGCCATGACCATGATCTGCACAAAATGGCCGACGTGCAGGCTGTCTGCCGTGGGGTCAAAGCCGATGTAAAAACGGATCTTGTCTTGTGTAAGGCGTTTTTCGACCGCCTCTTCGTCCGTGACCTGCGCGATGATGCCGCGGGCTTTCAGTTCTTCATAAACATTCATAATTGGATATCCTCCCATAAAGCTCTCTGTATGATAACCGATAATCAGGTATTTGTCAATAACTCCTGCGCCAGATCAAGCTGCGCCTGCGTTACGGCCTCGCCGCCGAGAATGCGCGCCAGCTCGCGTTTGCGCTGTTCCCAGTCCAGCAGGCTGATCCTGGTGTAGGTCTTGCCGTTCGCGGTGGATTTGGCGATGCCGAAATGATGATCGGCCCGCGCGGCGATCTGGGCCAGATGGGTCACGCAGATCACCTGCCGCCCCTGCGCCACTTCGTGCAGCTTGCGCCCGAGCTTCACGGCGGCGTGACCGCTCACGCCCGTGTCGATCTCGTCAAAAATCAGCGTGCCGACCGCATCGGAATCGGACAACACGTTTTTGATGGAAAGCATGATGCGCGAAAGCTCACCGCCCGAAGCGATTTTCGCCAGCGGTTTCGGCGTTTCGCCGAGATTGGCCGAAATGAGGAATTCGACAGCGTCGCAGCCGGTTTCATTCAGTTCGCACTCCGTCTGTTCCGCGACAAACGTCACGTTCGGCATATCGAGAAAGCTCAATTCCTCACAGACGCGCTCTGACAGCAGCTTACCGCCCTCGCGGCGCAAGCCGGAAAGCCGATCGGCCGCCTGCTGAACGGCCTGATAACAAGCCTTTTCCCGCTCGTTCAGCTCCTGCAGCCGTTCATCGGAAAACAGGATCGCATCCCGCTGCCTGCGGCAATCCTCGCAGAACGCGAGCATGGCCGCCTCATCCGCGCCGTATTTGCGGCTGAGCCTGTTGAGGGCATCGAGCCTGTCTTCGACCTGCTGCGCAAGCTGCGGGTCATAGTCCATGCTTTCCAGCAGATCACGCACCGTTTCGTTCACGTCGTCAAGCTGATACGACAATTCACGAAGCTGCTGCGCAGTCGGTTCGATCTCTTCATAATAAGCGGCGGCCGCGTCAAGCTCGTCGGCTGCGGACCGCACTTCAACGAGCGCGCCCGGCAGTTCGTCGCCGCCGTTGAGCAGTCCCTGCGCCGCGGCCAGCGAAGACAGGATCTTTTCGCTGTTACGGTAAAAAGCGCGGCTCTTTTTCAGCTCGTCCATTTCCCCTTCGGTCAGTTCCGCCGCTTCGATCTCGCCGATCTGATAATTCAGCAGGTCAAGCTTTCGCTGTTTTTCCGCGTCGTCCGTCTGCAGGGATCGGATCTCACGGCATACCGCCTTCCACGCGTCAAACGCTGTGCGATAATCGGCCAGTTCCTTTTCATCGTGAAGGAGCGCGTCAAGATACGCAAGATGCGTTTTGGGGTTGAGCAGCTTCTGGCTGTCGTGCTGACCGTGAATATTCACCAGCTCCCGCCCGAGGGTGCGCAGCATGCCCACGGTAACGGGGCAGCCGTTGACGCGGCAGGCGTTTTTGCCGTCAGCCGAGATGGTACGGCGGATCAGGAGTTGACCATCCTCCGGCTCGTCCAGACCCAGCTCATCCATCAGCGCGGCAAACGCTTCCGGCTGAACCTCAAACAGAGCCGTCACCGAAGCCTTGTCGCTGCCTGTTCGCACCAGCTCTTTGGAGGTGCGCTCGCCGAGAATAGCGCTGATCGCGTCGATCACAATGGATTTACCCGCGCCGGTCTCGCCGGTCATGATATTCAAACCGTCCTCAAACGCGATCTCCGCGCTCTCGATGACGGCGATATTTTCGATTTTAAGGTTACGGAGCATCTCTCCACCTCATGATCGTTTTCTTATAATTTGATGATGTCGCGCAGCGTGTGCACCATTTCGGCGGCCAGCGCTTCGGTGCGGCAAACGGCGAAGATGGTGTCGTCGCCGGCGAGCGTGCCGACGATGCCGTTAAGCTCCATGGAATCAAACGCGGCACAGACCGCCTGCGCCGTGCCGGGGAAGCACTTGACCACGACCGTGTTCATGGCATGATCCACCCACTGAACGGAGGGACCGATCACAGCATGCAGATTGCGGGCCGCCTGCGAGGCGGTCGATTTGGGCAGGCTGTAGCGGTATTTGCCGTTGCGGTCGCTGATTTTGATCAGACCGAGCTCTTTGATGTCGCGGGAAACCGTCGCCTGCGTGACCTCAAGCCCGTGCGCCTTCAGTTCGGCCAGCAGTTCCTCCTGTGTGGCAATGTTTTTGCTGTTGATGGTGGAAAGAATGATCTCAAGTCTTTCTTTTTTCATGTTGTTACCTCCGTTTTGCGTCAGGGGCGCAGCATTTTACTGTTGAAGATCTCAATAAAGTTATCCTGCTTGATGCGGATGAATTCCGCTGTGGTCTGGGAACGCTGTACGACCGTGCAGCAGCCGGGTCGGATCAGGATGGGCGGCTCACCGTCGCAGGAAATGCAAAGCTCTTCTTCATCGCTCTTTGAGGCGTAGACGTTCATGCGCTCGTCCGGCCGAAAGACGATGGAATGGCGGTTGACGGAATGGGAACAAATGGGAGTGAGCAGAATGCTCTCGATGGTGGGATTGATCACGGGACCGCCCGCCGCGAGGGCATAAGCCGTCGATCCGGTCGGTGTGGAAAGAATGATGCCGTCGCCGCGGTATTCGTTGACGAACCGACCGTTGGATTCCACCGTGATATCGATGATGTTGCGGTTGACCGCGCGCGTGAACACCACGTCGTTCATGCAGTCGATGCGATCCAGACACTCCCCTTTTTCACTGAAGAGCAGCACATCCAGCATCATGCGCCGATCCAGCGCGTACTTTCCGTCCATCAGATCCTGCAAACGGTCAAGCTCGCCGCGCTCCAACCCGGCCATGAAGGCAAGCCTTCCGGCGTTGATGCCGAGGATCGGTTTTTGACAGCGGGCGGCCGCCTTGCCGGTGTGCAGGATCGTGCCGTCGCCGCCGATGGCGATCATAACGTCACACGCTTCGGCGCAGGCGTTCAGCGGCAGAAACTCCAGATCGCTCTCATCGTCAAATTCCGCCCTGTTTTCTTCGTTGACGAGAACCTTAGCGCCGTATTTCTTGAGCCGTTCGATCACGCCGTGCGCCGTCGAAGCGGCAAATTCGCGCGTAAGGTTCGCATTGACGGAAACGATCACGTCACCGCCTCCTTATCCAAAGCCAGATGGGAACGCTCGACGGTTTCCGCCGGGTCGAGCGCGGCATCGGGCAAATCGCTCTTAATTAAGTACAACAAGTATTCAATGTTGCCTTCCGGCCCCTTCACAGGGGAAAAGGTCAGCCCCTGCACGGAAAAACCGGCTGCCTTCGCGTAGCCGATGCAGGCTTCGATCACCTCACGGTGAACGGCCTTGTCGCGCACAACGCCCTTTTTGCCGATCTTTTCGCGCCCTGCTTCAAACTGCGGCTTGACCAGACAGACCGCTTCGCCGCCGTCGGTCAGCAGAGAATATAAAACGGGCAGGATCAGTTTCAGCGAAATAAACGAAACGTCAACGCTGGCAAAGTCGATGCTGTCCGGCACCTGTTCCTTCGTCACATAGCGAAAATTCGTGCGTTCCAGATTCACCACGCGCTCGTCGCTGCGTAGCTTCCACGCAAGCTGGCCGTAACCGACGTCGATGGCATAGACCTTGTCGGCGCCGCTCATGAGCATGCAGTCGGTGAAGCCGCCGGTCGACGCGCCGACGTCCATGCAGATTTTATGGGTCAGCTTCAGCGGGAACGTATCCAGCGCCTTTTGCAGCTTGTAGCCGCCGCGGCTGACGTAGGGCATTTTTTCGCCCCGTACTTCTAGCTGATCGGTCGGCTTGACCGGCATGCCGGCTTTAAGTGCCTTCTGACCGTTGACGTAGACCTGACCGGCCATGATCAGGGCATGCGCACGCTCGCGGCTCTCGGTCAGACCGGCCTCGAACAGCATCACGTCAAGCCTTTTTTTATCAGCCATCAAACGCACTCCCCACCGTTTTGATCATGCCCTCAGCGTCCAGCCCGTGCTGCCTGAGCAGCGACGGGATCGTGCCTTGCTTCACGAAGCAGTAATCCACCGCCGTGAGGTGATAATCGCCCTTATAACCGGCCTCCATGAGCAATAACGCCAGCTTTTCGCCCACACCGCCGTCACGCACGCCCTCTTCAAAAAAGAAGATGCTGCGGCAGTCTTTGAGCAGTTCGGTCACGCTGCGGTCGATCGGCTTGATGCGATTGAGCTTGAGAACCTTCACGCGCTTGCCCTGCCGTTCCAATTCCTTCTGCGCCCGGCAGGCGTTGGCAAAAATGCTGCCGTAGGTCACGAGCGCCACGTCGGCGTCGCCGCAGCCGTATGTATCAAACGCATCATAGGTCGGCACGAAATCATCGGGCAGCGTCGGTTCGCCGCCGCGGGGATAGCGAATGGCGATCACGTTGTGGTCTTTATAAACCGCGTGCGCCACATCGTGCCGCAGTTCGGCATAAGTGGTCGGTGAATAAATGGTAAAGCCGGAAATGGTGTTCATAAACGCCACGTCGAACAAGCCCTGATGGGTTTCACCGTCCTCCCCGACAAAACCGGCGCGGTCGATGGCAAGGATCATCTTTTGCTTTTGCAGCGCGGCATCATGAATGAGCTGATCGTAGCACCGCTGCAAGAAGGTGGAATAGACCACAAAAAACGGGATCATGCCGCCCTTGGAAAGCCCTTCAGCGAACACAACGGCATGCTCTTCTGCAATGCCGACGTCAAAGAACCGTTCGGGAAAGCGTTCGCAGAATTCGCTCAACCCCGTTCCCAGCGACATGGCCGCGGTGATGGCGCAGACGCGGCGATCTTTGGAAGCCAGATCGCACAGGCAGCGCCCGAATTCATCGGAAAAATTCGTTTTGCCCTTGTTCAGCGGTTCGCCGGTTTCCGGGTCGAATTTCGGCACGCCATGGAACACGCTTGGATCCTTCTCCGCCAGCTCGTAGCCCTTGCCCTTGACGGTCTGCACGTTGACCAGCACCGGGCTGCCGATGTGCTTGGCTTCTTCCAGCACCTCGCACAGGCTCCTGATGTTGTGCCCGTCCACCGGCCCCATGTAACGAAAACCGAGGTCTTCAAACATATTGCTGTTGTAGATCTTATCTTTCAGGTCGGTTTTCAGCCGGAACATGCTGCTGGACAAACTTTTTCCCACGATGGGTACCTTATTGACGGCACGTTCCACACCGGCCTTGAGGTGAAAATACTTTTTGGAATTGCGGATCACAGACAAGTAACGCGAAACCGCGCCGACGTTGGGCGAGATCGACATGTTGTTGTCGTTGAGAATCACGATCAGCTTCGCGTTCTTGGTGCGCCCGGCGTTGTTCATGGCTTCATACGCCAGACCGCCGGTAAAAGCGCCGTCGCCGATGACGGCAACGGTATAATGATCGCGCTCGTTGATTTTTTCGGCGATGCTGATGCCGTAAGCCGAAGAGATCGAGGTGCTGCTGTGCCCGCAGAAGAACACGTCGTGCTCACTTTCCGGCGGATACGGAAAGCCGGAAAGCCCGCCCTCCTGCCGCAAAGTATCAAAACGGTCGTAGCGGCCGGTGAGGAGCTTGTGCGTATAGGTCTGATGACCGACGTCGAAAACGAATTTGTCTTCGGGGGAACGGAAGCAGCGATGCATGGCGATCGTCAGCTCCACCGTGCCGAGGTTGGAGGCCAGATGACCGCCGTTGGCGGAAACGGTTTCGATCAGCTTTTCTCTGATCTCACCGGCCAGCGTGTTGAGCTGATCATAGCTCAGGCCACGCAGGTCCGCCGGTTGTTTAATTGTTTGCAAAAGGTCGTAACCCATGATATGCGCCGTTGAGTCATTGCCGGAAGGCGGCAATAATTCTTCCTTTCAGGAAAAATAGGTGTCAGTTGGTGCGCTTTGCCAGTTTTTCGGCGAACGAAGCCAGAAACGCCGCGTCGTCAAAGCAGCGCAGCGCGTTCAGCGCCTGTTCCGTCAGCTCGCCGACAAGGCGGCGGGATTCGTCCAGCCCCAGCAAAGCGGGATAAGTGGATTTGTTTTTTTCTTCATCGCTGCCGATGGGCTTGCCCAGTTCTTCGGCAGAGCCGGTGATATCCAGCAGATCGTCCACGATCTGAAACGCAAGGCCGATGTTTTCGGCGTAGCACTGCGCGGCGTCGATTTTTTCCTGCCCGGCGCCGGCGGCCAGGCAGCCGATCCGGCAGGCCGCGCAGATGAGCTGACCGGTTTTGAGGCGATCGGTCGCGCGCAGCAGATCGGCGCTGATGGTCTGCTCTTCGTGCTGCAGATCCATGGTCTGACCGCCGATCATGCCCAGATACCCGGCGGCGTCCGCCAGCGTTGTCAGGCAAGGCAGCAGCCGTTCCGGCGCAAGGGGCGCTTTTGAGGCGACGGAAAACGCGAGCGTGAGCAGCCCGTCACCGGCCAGCAATGCGGTCGCTTCACCGAACTGCTTGTGGCAGGAGGGCTGACCGCGGCGGAAATCATCGTCGTCCATGCACGGCAGATCGTCATGAATGAGCGAATAGGTGTGGATCATTTCAAGCGCGCAGGCAAGGGGCAAAGCAACGTTCACGTCGCCGCCGCAGACCCGGGTGAATTCCAGCAGCAGCACCGGGCGAACGCGCTTGCCGCCGTTTTTCAGGCTGTAGCGCATCGCCTTTGCCACTAAATCACGCTCGTCGCCGCACAGCGGCACGAACCCGTCGAGCGCTTCGTTGACCAGCGCAAGGTATTCTTCATTAGTGAAGGCGTTATGCAAGGAAATCAGCCTCCGTACCGTCGTCATTGAGCTGCACAATGGTCTGTTCCGCCTTTTCGAGGCATTGGCGGCAATAAAGCGCCAGCTCGTTCGCTTTGGTAAACAGCGCCATGGATTCCTCCAGCGGAATACTCCCCTGCTCCAGCTTCGTTACGATCTCTTCCAGCTCCTTGAGAGCGGATTCATACGTTTTTTGACTCATGATTCTTCCTCATTTATCCGTTTGATCGGTTGGCATTCGACGCTGCCGTCGGCGAACCGCACGCGCAGCGGCTTGTTCATGTCGATGTGTCTGACGGAATCCACGATATGCGCGCCGTCGTAAACGGCGGCATAGCCGCGCAGCAAAACCTTGTAAGGGCTCAACGCGTCAAGCTTGGCGCAGGCCTCGGCCAGACGCCGCTGCCAGCTTTGCATCAGCTGATTCTGCGCCGCATTCAGCCGCAGCCACAGAGAATCCAGCGTTTGCGCTTCGTTTTCGATGAGCTTATGCGGATTTTTCAGCACGGGAGACGCGGTCAGAACCGCCAGCTTTTGCTTTTCATCCGCAAGTGTCGATTTGATCAGGCTTATCGCGTGCAGCTTCAGCCCAGAAACGTAAGCGTATTGCTCCTGCTGTTCCGGCACGGCCAGCTCCGCGGCGGCCGACGGCGTCGGCGCGCGTAAATCGGCAACGAAATCACTGATGGTGAAATCGGTTTCATGGCCGACGGCCGAAATGATCGGAATGGTGCTGCGGCTGATCGCCAGCGCCACGATTTCTTCGTTGAACGCCCACAGATCCTCCATCGACCCACCGCCGCGCCCGATGATGAGCACGTCGGCCGCCTGGTGCTGGTTGAACAGGTCGATGGCCGCGGCGATCTGCCCCGCCGCCGAAGCGCCCTGAACCTGCACGGGGTGAAACACGATCTTCGCCAGCGGGAAGCGGCGCCCCAGCACGTTGAACAGGTCGCGAACCGCCGCGCCGGTGGGCGACGTGATCACCCCCACGCGCGCCGGGCAGGGCGGGATCGGCTTCTTACGTTCTGCCGCAAACAGGCCCTGCTCTTCCAACTTTGTCTTGAGCTGCTCAAAAGCAACGGTCAAAGCGCCGACGCCGTCCGGCTGCATATCGTCAACGTAAAGCTGATATTGCCCGTCGCGTTCAAACACGGAAACGCGCCCGCGCAGCAAAACGCGCATGCCGTTTTCCGGCAAAAAACGCAGCCGCTGCGCATTGGAACGAAACATCACCGCTTTGATCGCGCAGGCGTCGTCTTTGATCGTAAAGTAAAAATGCCCGGTGCGGTAATGGTTGGTGAAATTGGAGATCTCACCGACCAGATAGACGGATGACAAATGAACGTCACCCTCAAACAGCGATTTGATGTATGTATTCAGTTGTGTGACTGTCAAGACCGTTGTGCTTTTCATACGCGAATGATCCCTTCCCGCAGGGCGGCCAGAACCGCGACACCCGCGGCATTGTCACAGGAAAAAGCAGGCTGCGCAAAATATGCGCCGTATTTTTGAGTCAGCTCACGGCTGATGAGGCTGTTGCTCATAACTCCGCCGGAAAACAGCAGCGGCAATGCACCATA
>CAMJHI010000046.1 GCA_946405475.1 uncultured Clostridia bacterium | reverse complement strand
TTGATGACGACCGTGCCCTCGGTCGCCACCTCTTCACGCATGATGATTTTGAGCAGTGTGCTCTTGCCGGCGCCGGAATCACCGACGATAAAGACAAACTCACCCTGCTCGATCTTCATGCTGACGTTATCGAGCGCTTTGGTTCCGTTTCCATAGCTTTTGGAAACATTCTTAAATTCTATCATGCTGTTTCTTTTCCTCTCATTCACGCGACCGCCGAACGAAGCGGCGGTCCACCTGCGACGCCGACCGCAGAATTGAGGAATCAATACTTGATCGGGTTGGCGTCAAGATATTTCTTGACCATCAGCGCCACCTTGAACACGATCGCATCGTCAAATTCGCGCAGATCAAGCCCGGTGAGCTTGTTGATTTTTTCCAGACGATAGACCAGCGTGTTGCGGTGCACGAACAGCTTGCGGGAGGTTTCGGACACATTGAGGTTGTTTTCGAAAAATTTCTGAATGGTGAACAGCGTTTCCTGATCGAGCGTGTCGATGGAGCCGCGCTTAAACACCTCACGCAGGAACATTTCGCACAGGGTGGTCGGGAGCTGATAGATCAAACGGGCGATGCCAAGATTGTCGTAGCTCACGATCTCTTTTTCGGTGTCGAAAACCTTACCGACTTCAAGCGCGACCTGCGCCTCCTTGAACGAACGGGCCAGTTCCTTGATGCCTTCCACCACCGTGCCGATGCCGATGAGGCAGCGGGTGTAAGCCTCGCTGCTCAGCGAATCGGCGATGGAACGAGCCAGCTTTTCAAGGTCGCGCGTTTCAATGTTGGGCCGCACTTCCTTCACGATCGCAATGTCGGTTTCGTTGATATTGATGACAAAGTCCTTGGACTTGTCCGGGAAGAGATTCTGGACAATGTCGAACAGAGCCATGTCGTTGTGTTCGGGGATGCGGATGAGCAAAACCACGCGGGACGAATCGGAGGTGAAACGAAGCTCGCGCGCTTTCAGGTAAATATCGCCGGGCAGAATGTTGTCGAGCACGACGTTTTTGATGAAGTTTCCGCGGTCGTACTTTTCGTCGTAAAACTGCTTGACGTTCGCCAGCGAAAGAGCGATCACGTCGGCATATTTTTTGGACAGATCGTCGTCACCGTCGACAAAGGCGGCATATTCCGGGTGAAGCGCCGAGCCGAAGGGAGTGTAGGTTTTGCCATCCACGCAGAAGGATTCGTCTTTGGACAGATATTCTTCGGCCTGGAACGTACAAACCTCGCCGATCCTGCCCAGCTCGCTGCAGGAAATGATCGTGCCGGTTTCGTCAATGACGCCGACGGTTCTGCCGATCGCGTCGCGCATCTGGTGAATGATCCCTTGAAAAAGCCTGTTTGACATGCGGAAAACCTCCAAACGGTGTTTTAGACAAAGTGACGATATAAACCATATACATTTTACACAAAAGCATGGCTCTTTGCAAGAGCTTGAGCCTTACTTTTTACAAACTTTTGAAATTTTAACCTTTTTTTTCGTTTTCTTTCGTGTTATCGCACAAAAATTCAAGATTTGCCGTCCGATTTTGCCGATGTCAAATTGCACAATCCCGGCCATCGGCATTTTTCACAATCCCGGGCGAGCCGAGGGAGAGAAGCGGGAAAGTAAGGTTTTGTTCATATTTTGTTGACAATTTGCGCGGAATTTGATATGATGAGAGTGCTGAAAAGTATTTTTAGGAGGAAAGTAAAATGAAAAGCATGAAAAAAGCCTTATCCCTTGTGCTGTCGCTGATCATGGCTTTCAGCGTTCTGACCGTCGCGGCCGTCAACGCGGGCGCCTATGAGCAGAACAGCGGCAAGCGCTACATCGCGCCGGCCGGCGATTCCCTCACGAACGCCGCCCTGTTTGCCGTGGGCGAAACCGTTTACGGCACGCTGCTCAACAGCGAGCACCGCTTCTACAAGGTCATCAACACCGCCGTGCGCGACATCGAATTCAGCGTGCGCACCGACAAAAAGATCGAGTTCACCGTTTCGATCGAAGGTACCGTCCAGTTCACCGTCGGCGAGACCAAATACAGCTCCTACAACGTGGACATCGCCGCCAACACCCCCTCGACCATCACGCTCAAGGGTGCTCCCGTCGGCACCTATTATGTTCAGATCGACGGCAGCGGCGCGGACGACGCCAAGACCGAATTTTCCTTCAACGCCTACTGCGCCGATCTGCCCGCGCTGGCGCTGCGCATCAACAACAAGACCGCCAAGATGGTTTCCGGCGACACTCTCTCACTGCAGCTTTCCGACATGAACGTCAACTACCTCAACTACTACTGGGAATCCGTTGACGACTCCAAGACCGCCGACATTGACGAAAGCAAGATCGTGACTGTCAACGAGGACGGCATCGTTTCCGTGGCGTTCCCGTCGAGCGAAAATAAATTCACAAAAACGATCAACGTCACCGTGCGCGCCGTGTTCTATTACAGCACCGGCCGCACCCTGACCGACGCCGTGACCAAATCCTGCGTGATCACCGCGGAACCCGCCAACGTGATTCTGGATCCCTACGTGACCGAGTTGAAGCTGGGCACCAACGTCACCCGCACCATCAAGGCGACCACCAACGTGAAGAACGCCGCCATTGACTGGAGCAGCTCCGACGAAGAAGTGGCCACCGTGAGCAAGCAGGGCACCATCCACACCGGCACCAAGAACGGCACGGCCACCATCACCGCCGCCGTCAAATACAACGGCACCGTGCTCAAGGTCCGCCGCGAGATCAGCATCATTGTCGACACGAACATCAAAAACGCCTCGGCAGTCGCCTTCAAAGAAAAGAACGTTACCCTGCGTGTGGGCGAGGGCAGCAAGGACCTTGAATGCATCATCACCTATTCCGACGGCACCACCTCGGCGCCGAACGGCGACAACATCGTGTTCACCTCTTCGGATGAAAAGATCGTGGCCGTGAGCAAGACCGGCCGCGTCACCCCGGTTGCCGAAGGCAGCGCCACCATCACCGCCACCACGAAGGACGGCGGCTTCATCGACACCTGCACCGTCAAGGTCGACGCCGCGTGGCCCACCTGGCTGCAGGTTCTGATCAAGCCCGTTCAGGCCGTCATTCAGCTCCTTAAAATCATCTATAACTTCATCAAAAGCAAAACCTGATCGCTAAAAAACGGCTTCAGCCGGGCGGATTCATTCCCGTCCGGCTGATTTTATTTTTGCGACCACTGGGCGTAGGCGTTGGGTACCGTGCCGACAATGACCGTTTCCGCCAGCAAAACGGTGGCGGTGTAGGTCGTTTTCGTGTCGCCGCCCGGGAACACCGTGAGCACGGTGACCGTGGTCTTCATAAAGATCTGATGCAGCGTCTGGTTCGCGCCGGCCGACTCAAACCGGTTTTCGATCGCCGATTCCGCGCTGCCCGTCACGTTGATGAGCACCGGCAGCCGCGGCCCGCGGCCGTTGAGCAGCGCCAGCCCCGTGAGCGAGCCGATCGGCACGTTCAGCGGCTTGGCCGCCAGATCGGCCAGCGCCGCCGTCACCGCCCGGTTCACCGACGCGCGCACCTGATTCACAGCAAGGGCGTTCATCTGCACCGAAACGACCCGGCCGCTCGCCTCCCGCTGCAATTCCGCCAGCGAGGCATAATCCGTCCGGCACTGCGCCAGGGCGGTCTCGACCCCCTGCCCCGCCGCCTGTGCCGCCAGCGTTTTGGCCTGCACGGCCGTCAGGCGCCGCACCAGCGGGCGAACGCGGGCGTCAAGCAGCAAGAACACCGTGACCGCTGCCAGAAGCAGACAGACCGCCGAAAAAACAGCCCTTCGGCTCCGTCTGCCGCGATACCCTCTCATGCCGCTCGCCTCCCCCGTTCCATTTTATGCGGAATGTCAGAATGTTGTCATGAATTTGTAAGCAGTTTCTCTTGACTAATCGCGCATTCCATTGTAAAATGACCTTAGAAGAACGGATGGGAGTAAAACAATGAGCAAAGAATACGATCCCGATATCGTCAGCGTCGTTGACGAAGCCGGTAAGGAACACATGTTTGAAGAGCTTGACCGCATCGAGACCGACAAAGGCCGCTACGTGGCCCTGCTGCCGATCTATGATGACGCCGCCGAGCAGCTTCAGGATGACGGCGACATCATCATTCTGCAGGTCACGGAAGAAAACGGTGAGACCTACCTGTCCCAGATCGAAGACGACGATGAATTCAACGAGGTCGGTCAGTTGTTTGAAGAACGGCTGATGGATCTGTTTGAAGAGGAAGAAGACGAAGAAGAGGAATAAAAGCCTCCGATTCCGCTACAATTGAATAGGCGCCCTGCCCTGTGCGAGAAAAGTTCGGCAATACTAACCCTACATTTTTAAAACGGGAATGCCGGCTCCGGCAGCGGATTGCAGACCTCCCGCCTTTGGCGGACGAAGGGAGCGTGAACCTGCTGGGCGGCTGCCCACCTGCTGAAGCGCAGGTTATTATTCGCCATCTACGGCTCGGCGGGGTGCCTTGTTTTTAAGGTGATCATTTGAAAAAGTTACTGGATGCCAATATCGTCGGTTTACTGCCCGTTCCGGGCGGTTTTTTCTACATACAGCCAAATCGCCTGCCCGACGGCAAGGTCAAGGGTGAATTCTACGGCTACGACGCCGCCAACGACAAAGCCGTGCCGATCACCAAATGGGTGTATTTCGAGGCCAAGTTCGGCGACGCCTACAAAGAGATCACGTCGCAGGTCAAGGATTACGTTTCGTGCGAATGCGGCATTCTCACCGGCGGCGAAGCGGTTTTGCTTTATCCCGACGGCGATTTCGGCGTGTTCAACGCCAGAGGGATCGCCACGTTCACGGGCAAGCTCGAATACCACGGCGAGATCATCAACGGCGTCGCGCCGGACGGACGCAACTTCTGGGGCGTCGTGCCCACGATGAACGCTGTGATCTGCTATTCCATCGACGACAAGCGCGTGCAGATGCGCATCGGCAGCAAGGAAGCGTCCGCGTTTGAGAAGCCCGTTTCCGTTGTGCGATACGGCGACACACTGTTCATTTGCAACGAAGGCTCCCGCAAGGTGCGCACGGTTTCACTGCTGGATTACGCCGTGGCGGATTACCTGAAATTTGAGGAACCCGTCAGACAGTTCTTCGCCGTGGATAAAAAAGAATTCGTCCGGCTCGATTCCGGCGTATATCAACTGTAAGCAAGCACAAAAAAAGAACAGGGATGCTCAGGCTTGATCCGAAGCATCCCTGTTTTGTTTTGCTTATGATTATTTCATGCTGCTGATGAGGGAAGAGATCAGATTGATCATCTTCACAAAGAAATCCGACACCAGCCTGAACACCGTGAACATGGTTTCAAAGATGGTCATGATCGTGGAAACGGTCGAATCCTGATTCTGACCCGGATCGGAGCCGGACGAGCCGCCGGTCAGGTCAACGTTCGGGGTGACGGTGGTGTTCCAGACAAGGTGACCGCTGTATTTGGTGTACATCGCAAAAGCGTCCTTCGGCTCGTTCACCGTCAGGCGGCGGAACACCGACACCTGAATGTCAGAGCTGTTCAGACTGAAATAGCGCAGGTAACGCCCGGTCAGCAAGGCTGCGTCCATGCCGTATTTGCTCACGGAGGACGCCTGGATCGCGTTGGAATTGTCGTTCGGCTTTTTGGCCACGACGCAGGCGCTTTCGGCGTAAATGGCGCGGATGAGTTCTTCTTCGGTGTGGTTGCTCCAGGTACCGCCGATCTTGTCGATGGCGTTGAAGATCATGCTGCTGCCGACGCCGTGCTGCACCGCGCGCGACCAGATCACGTTTTTGAGCGCCATGGTGTAGCTGTCAATGTTGAAATCCGCATAGCGCTGTTTGATCCGGTCAACGGTCACGTCGTAAAACTTGGCCTTGACGTAGGAATGCTGCAGGCGCAGAAAGCCCTGCGCATCTTCCGAAGCGATATCCGTCCACGCGGTGTTGAACGTTTCGCCGTATTTCTGACCGTCCAGCTCATAGGCCGCCACCAGCCGGGTGCCGGTGATCACGCCCTCGCCCGAGGAAATGCACCATGTAGCAAAGGCGAGCGGCACGCCGGACTTGCTGGCGAACATGTAGGCGCCGTAGGAAACGCCGCCCGCGTCGACCGTCTTGGAGATCGCGCCCGGGTTGCCGTTGGATTCATACTTGGCGGAAATGCTGCCCAATTCAAACTCGTCGCCCGCGTCCGCCATCAGTGCGGCATAGTCCTCGCTCAACCCGTCCACCCGGTAAACCGATCGGGCGGACACGCTCACACTCAGCAGCGAAAGCAGCGTCAGCACGGCCAGAAGCACCGATAAAGTCTTTTTCATCGTTTTTCCTCCCATAACGTCGGTTTTCCAAATCATTCACGGCAAAACATTTGAAAAACCTCAAAAAAATCGTTTGTTTTCCTTTTCATTCTGTAAAACTTATGTTATAATAGATTGCGTATTGTGCCGTTGAAGCAATTATACACCATTTTCCGCCGTTTTGCAACGGCAGAATCCATTTTAACGGTTTTTGTCCATGATTCCCGCCGATGAAAGTGCCGCGCGGGAAAATAAAATAAAAAGGAAGGAACTTTGCATGGAAACAATCTGGAAGATTATCAGCATGCTGATCTCGGTTTTTACGATCTTCTCCTCGCTCTTCGGCTGGTTCCGCAACGGCTATGAGCCGATCGACGCGGACAACCTGAAGATGAGCGCGGTGCTGATCTCCGACACGCACATCAGCACCAAAACGACCGACGCGCAGAACACGCTGGAGAGCGGCGTAAAGGACATGGCCAAGAGCAAGGTGGAAGCCAACATGCTCATGATCACCGGCGACCTGACCGACAACGGCCTGACGGATCAATACGACGCGCTGTTCAAAATCATCAACAAAAAAGCGGCCGCCAAAAAGGCGGTGTGCGTCATGGGCAACCACGACGCGTGGTCGGTGGGCTACTTCGACAATTTCAGAACGAAGTATAACCTCGGCACCCTGTCCGACATCACGAACCCGTATTACAAGTATTCCACCGAGGGCTACACGGTGTTTGCGCTGGGCACGGAAAAGGGCTATCAGGAAAACGCCGCCTACCAGAACGAGGCCTACTTATCCGACGCGCAGCTCAACTGGCTTGACAGCCAGCTCGCCGCGACCTTCGCGCTGTCCGACAAGCCCGCGTTCGTGCTGTGCCATCAGCCGATCAACGGCATGAACCGCCAGCCGGAGGCCTGGGCACTGGGCGGTCTGGGCGCACAGTCCGAACAGCTGCTCACCATCCTCAAAAAGCATGCGGACGCCGGCCACACCGTGATCATCTGCTCCGGCCACCTGCACAATTCCATCGGCTACGCCGGTGTGACCAATCAGGGCAACCTGTGGTTTGTTGACGTACCCTCCTTCGGCGTTCAGCCCTCCCGCGGCGACAACCGCACCACCGGCACCGGCTACGTGGTCGAATGCTACCCCGGCAAGGTGATCCTGCGCGCGCGTGATTTCACCGGCGCTCAGTTCATGGACGGCTATCAATACACCATCACCACCACCGAAAAGGTCGCGCCGCCCACGCCCGAGCAGCCGACCGAACCGGTGACCAAGCCCGAAGAACCCACCTCCGAGCCCGTCACCGCGCCGCCCCTGATCGATTAACAACTTTTGCCCGCTCTGTGACGGAGCGGGCATTTTCACAGCCACCCTATCAAACATGAAATGAGGAAACGACTATGAGCAAGATCATCGGCTCCCCCCTGGCAAACATCCCGTGGCAGGATAAGCCGCAAAACACCAAAAGCACCCTGCCCCTGTGGCGCTATACCGAAAACCCGATCATCAAGCGCAACCCCATCCCCGGCGTGTCCCGCGTGTTCAACAGCGCGGTCGCCCCGTTCGGCGACGGCTTTGTGGGCGTGTTCCGCGGCAGCGAATACGACGGCGTGTCTTACATCTACATGGGCTGGAGCAAGGACGCGATCCACTGGGATTTCACTGACGAGCGCATTCCGTTCACGGATGAAAAGGGTGAACCGTTCATGCCCGGCTACGCCTACGACCCGCGGCTGGTCAAGGTGGAGGATACCTATTACATCATCTGGTGCACCGACCTGTACGGCGCGTCCATCGGCATGGCGAAAACCAAAGATTTCAAAACCTTCACCCGCGTGGAAAACCCGTTTTTGCCCTATAACCGCAACGCCGTGCTGTTCCCGCGCAAGATCAACGGCAATTTCGTCATGCTCTCCCGCCCGAGCGACACCGGCCACACCCCGTTCGGCGACGTCTTTCTGAGCGAAAGTCCCGACCTGATCTATTGGGGCAAGCACCGCCACGTGATGAGCAACAAGAGCTGCCACTGGTGGGAAAGTCTGAAGATCGGCGGCGGTCCCGCGCCCATTGAAACCGACGAGGGCTGGCTGATGTTCTACCACGGCGTGGAGCGCACCTGCAACGGCTACGTTTACAGCATCGGCGGTGCGATCCTCGACCGCGATGAGCCGAGCAAGGTGCTTTACCGCAGCAAGGCGTATCTGTTCACACCAGAGGAAAGCTACGAGACCACCGGCTTTGTCGACAACGTCTGCTTCCCCTGCGCCACGCTGTGCGACAGCGAGACCGGCCGCATCGCCATTTATTACGGCGCGGCCGACACCTACGTGGGACTGGCGTTCACCACGGTGGATGAAACCATCCGCTTCATCAAAGAACACAGCGAGACCGATGAGATCGACCGTGAAGTCGGGATCCGGTAATCGAACGTACTGACAAAGAGGGAGCCATGCTCCCTCTTTTTTGATGGCTTCTCACGGTTGCGGGGCACGCAAGAATGCATTCCCTACGGATATATCACACGTTTTCGGTCAGCCTGTAGGGCAGGCATTCTTGCCTGCCGCAACCAAGCCTCCCTTGTGTAAAGGGCGCGGGTGCCCAGTGGGCACCTTTGTCGAAGACAAAAGCGCCGACCGAGCCGGAAGGCGAGACAGGTGGTGAGCGAATGCGAACCGGAGGGATTGTCAAGTCAAAAAACAACGCTGTTTCAACGATTACAACCCCTCAGTCATGCGTTCCGCATGACAGCTCCCCTTGCAGGGGAGCCATGGCGCCGCCCCTCGTCTAGTGAGGCTAAAAAAGCACAGGCCGCTCCGAACAGGAGAAGCCTGTGCTTTGGTTTTGTTCAGGCTCTCTCTTGGAGGGAGCCATTCCTGGCACTTTTTCAGCGTCATTTCTCGGTTACGGCGGTCGGCAAGAATGCCGACCCTACGAATCAGCCGAGCGTTTCAGGTCAGCCGGTCATGTTGATGTTATGGTGTAGGGCTCGCATTCTTGCGAGCCGCATCTACCTCCAACCGTGACGGAGGGAGTTCAGAACACGCGCAGCAGCCAGTTCAAAACGATGGTGAACAGCGCCTTGATCCAGCCCCAAACGCTTGGCGCGGCGGGCTGTTCGGCGGGCTGTGCAGCCGTTTGCGCCGGTTGATCGGCGGCCGGTTGTTCGGGTTCGATGATTTCGACCGTCTGGTCGATCAGGGAGCAGTACTTCAGATAAACGCTGTCGGTTTGCAATTCTTCCTGCGGCATGGTCTGGTCGACGTTGGCCAGCAGCAGCCCCGCCTGTTCGAGCGTGGCAACGTCCAGCGCGTCAATGTTGCCGTCATGGTTGCAGTCGGCCGCGGCACGCTGGGCTTCGGTCAAATTATCCGCGCTGACCATGCCGTTGGCCACAAGGTTCACGAGGTAGGCATCCGTGCCGTCGTACCAGCCGTCGCCGTTGACGTCGCCGAACAGCACCGTTTCAAACTCGTTGACGACCGTGTCGCCCTGCATGATATAGACCTTCGTGCCGGTGCCGATCGTGCCGTTCGTTTCAACGGTCATGCTCACGTCGAGCAGGTTCAGATAGTCCTCCAAGCTGTTCAGGTTGGCGCGCAGGCCGGTGATCACGCCGTTTTCGATCACGGCGCCGTTCTGCGGTGTGACGGCGTTGACCTGCACCACACAGAAATCCTTGTGGCCGCTGTCCTCCGCCTGCGCGATGATGACCGCCAGACCCGGGGCGACCGCCGCCACCGTGCCGTTGGTCACCGTGGCCGTTTCGGGGTGGGATGAGTTCCACGCCAATGCCTTGTTGTGCGCCGTGTCGGGCGTAACGGCGGCGGTCAGCGTCAGCATTTCGCCGCGGTTCATGTAGACCCGCGCCGCGGAAAGCGCAACGCCGGTCACGTGATCGCCCGCCAGCCTCGGCACCGTCACTTCGTCAAGCACTGCGCCGCAGACCGTGCATTTGCGCCCCATCACGCCGTCGGCGGTCAGGGTCGGGTCAACAAACATCATCCATTCGGAACAGGTGTGGCCCGTGGCGGGAACCACGTCGGTGGTGTAGGTATCATGGCAGCGGGAGCAGACGTGAGCGGTGAAGCCCTCGTCAACACAGGTCGGAGCAATAACCGAGGCAACGTAATCGTGGCCAAGCGCCGCGACCTCCCGCGTTTCGGTCTTGCCGCAGTCGGCGCAAACGCGCTGTTCCTCGCCCGCAGCCGTGCAGGTCGGCGGGGTGGTAACCTGCCATTCGCCGAACGCGTGTGGGATCGGGATCTCTTCCATCTCCAGCGTGTGGCCGCAAGCTGTACACATTTTCACGCGCAGACCGGTCACAGTGCAGCTCGGCTGGCGCAGCACGATCCAGTCGGACAGCGTATGCGGCGCTTTTTCGATCGTTTCGGTGTAGCTGTCGCCACATTCGCAGGTGTAGGTGCGCACGCCCTCTTCCGTGCAGGTCGGCTCCTGCGTCACGGCGGAAGTATATTCGTGCACGTGCGGCGCCGGTTCCCACTGAGCGTAAAGCGTGCTGTTGCCGGTTACTGTGAATGATTCACCGGCGGCATATGCCGTGCCGGAGCCGTCGGCTTTGGTGTTCCAATTCTGGAAAATATAGCCGCTGCGCGTCGGCGTGGGCAAATTGAATTTTGATGTCGAGAAAAACAAAACACTGGAACCCAGCAGCACACTCTCCGGTGAAACCGAGCCGCCGACGGCGTCAAGCGTGGTTTGATAGAACTTTTTGGAAACGGTGGAGGAAACCTTGCCCTTGGCGTCTTTTGCCGTGAGATAATAGGTTCCCGGGGCAGAAACGGTCTCGGTCACGGTCTGGCTCGTGCCGCTCACAGGGGTAAAGGGGTTGTCTTCATAAGTGGAGGACGTGCCCCAGTAATAACCGGCCAGCGCCTCGTCATCTCTTAAAGAGAGG
>CAMJHI010000045.1 GCA_946405475.1 uncultured Clostridia bacterium | reverse complement strand
CGGCGCTCACGTTCACGGCGTCGAGCGTCATGCCGCTTTGCAGCGCGTCAATGGCTTCCCGCACGCAGGTCAGTGCCTGCTCGCAGCCGGCGCGCTGCCGTTCGTTGGCGAGCATGGCGGCGGAGGTGTCAACGCTGTCGGAACCGAGCGCGGCCGTTACCGCGTCGCTCAATTCCTGCAGTCCGGCTGCCGTTTTGGCGCAGAAGGGGATGACCGCAAAAAAGTCGTTCAGCGCGGCCGGATCAAGCTGCTGCGGCAGGTCGCTCTTGTTGATCAGCGCAATGGCGCGCTTGCCCCGGCAGCGGTCGATCACGTCGTGATCTTCGCGGCTCAGCGGTTGGGAACCGTCGAACACGGCGAGTACCAGCTCGGCGCGGTCGATGCGGTTGAGGGCGAATTCCACGCCGATCTTTTCCACTTCGTCGTCCGCGCTGCGGATACCGGCGGTATCCGCCAGCCGCAGCACCATTTTGCCCAGCCGCACGGTGTCCTCCACCACGTCCCGCGTGGTGCCGGCCGCGGCGGTCACAATGGAGCGGTCATAACCGCTCAGGCAGTTCATCAGCGTGGATTTGCCGACGTTCGGCTTGCCGGCGATCACGACGTCAACGCCCTGCGTCAGCGCGCGGCCGCCCTCATAATTGTTCAGCAGCTTCGTCAGCGTTTCGGCAACGCTTCGGCAGTCGGCCAGCAGTTTGTCGCGCGAGATCTCCTCGATCTCGTCATCCGGGTAATCGACCCAGGCCGCCAGATAGGCGGCGTCGGCTATGAGGATCTGAGCGGCTTCTTTGAGCTTGCGGCTGAGCGCGCCCTCCAGCGCCGTCAGCGCGGCAGACGCCGCCTGTTCGCCCTGCGCTGAGATCAGGTTCATCACCGCCTCGGCTTCGGTCAGATCGAGCTTGCCGTTGAGAAACGCGCGCTTGGTGAATTCGCCCGGCGCGGCTGGTCTGGCGCCGGCGCGGATCACGGCGCGCAGCGCGCGGTCGACCAGATAGACCCCGCCGTGGCAGGAGATCTCGGCAACGTCCTCGCCCGTGTAGCTGTGCGGCGCCCGGAAAATGAGCAGCACCGCCTCGTCGATCGGTTGGCTGCCGTCATAAACCTTGCCGAAGGCGGCCGTGTAGCCCTTCATGTCGGTCACGTTTTTTTCACTGACGGGGTGAAAAACGGCGGCGGCGATCGCCACGGCGTTTTCGCCGGAAATGCGGATCACGCCGATCCCTCCGGCGGCAACCGGGGTGGAAACGGCGGCGATGGTGGAAGAATCGTTCATACGGCGTTCTCTTTTCTGTTTGGTCTTTAGGCTGATTATAGCAAATTGCGGCGAATTTTCAAGTGCTCGCAACCGTTTTCAACAAACTGTTTAAGATTTGTAAATTAGTATAGACAGAAATTGAAAACTGTGGTACAATGCGTATCTGTGGCATTATGGGAAAAGATAGAGGCAAAAGAAGAAAGGGCAGAAGAATGACACTCAAAGAAAAGGCGACCCGTGCGGCAGCCGCTGCCGCGCTGGATCAGTCTGTAAAGTATATTAAGAAGAATCCGCAGGAAAACCTTGTTCATCTGGTGGACAGAGTCGAGTCCTTTGCCGGCAAAGTCTTTCCGCAGAAGAATTTTGACAAATTCCGCGAAGGCGCCGCCGACCCTGAAAATATTTACACCAAGCTTGTCCTGCGCGCCATTCACGATCTTGACCCGAACGTGTTTCGCAACATGACGCTGGCGCTGGGTCTGGGCGCCGCGATGGGCACCAAAACGGTACGCGAAAACCGCGAAAAATATCACTGCAACATTCCGTTCATTACGCTGCTGGATCCTACCAGCGCCTGCAACCTCAAGTGCAAGGGCTGCTGGTCGGCGGAATACGGTCACACGCTGCGCCTGAGTTACGAAGAAATGAACGACGTGATCAATCAGGGGCGTGAGCTGGGCACGCACGTCTATATGTTCACCGGCGGCGAGCCGCTCATTTGCAAGGATGACATCATCCGCCTGTGCGAAGAACACCCCGAATGCGCGTTTTTAGCTTATACCAACGCCACGCTGGTCGATTATGCGTTCTGCTACGAAATGCAGCGCGTGGGCAATCTGGCGCTGGCGGTGAGCATCGAGGGCGACGAAGCCAGCAACGATTACCGCAGGGGCGAGGGGAGCTACCAGAAAGCCGTCAAGGCCATGAAGCTGCTCAAGCGCTGCGGCTGCATGTTCGGCATTTCGGTCTGCTACACGTCCCAGAACATCGAAAGCGTCACCTCCGACGCGTTCCTCGATCAGATGATCGACGCGGGCGCGATGTTCGCGTTCTATTTCAACTATATGCCGCTGGGCAAAAGCGCTTTGCCGGAGCTGATCCCGCAGCCCGAGCAGCGCAAATATATGTACCAATGGATCAGATCCGTGCGCAACCCCAAAACCGGCAAGTCGCTGTTCGTGATGGATTTTCAGGATGACGGCGAATACGTCGGCGGCTGCATCGCGGGCGGGCGGAACTATTTCCACATCAATTCCGCGGGCGATATCGAGCCCTGCGTGTTCGTGCACTATTCCGATTCCAACATCCGCACGCATTCGCTGCTTGAGGCGCTCAAACGGCCGCTGTTCATGGAGTATTATCACAATCAGCCGTTCAATGACAATCATCTGCGTCCGTGTCCGATGCTGGAAAACCCCGATTGCCTGTGCCGCATGATCGAAAAGACCGGCGCGAAATCCACCGACCTGATCGAGCAGGAATCCGCCGAGGAGCTGTGCGCCAAGTGCCGTGATTTTGCGGCGAGGTGGCAGCCGGTGGCCGACGAATTGTGGAACAGCACGCCGCATCGGCCCACCAAAACCTATTATTACCGCGACACGCCCGAGGGAAGAGCGGCGAAAAAAGCAGAACAAAGCGAATGATTTCGGCAAAACGCTTGTATTTTTGTCTGAAATCTGTTATAGTATCTTCAATTTCATATCCACTTCAAACGCTGTGAAAAAGTTTAGTAAGCGTTCGACGATTCGGTATTTCAGAGAGCTGCGCCATCGGCTGGAAGCGCGGCTGCCGGTCGAAGCAGCCGAATTTCCCTTTGGAGCGGTGCGGTTGAAATCACGCAGAGCGCATGAGAATAGATCGCAACGGCGGTGCCGCCGTTATCGGGCAGCGGAGTGTCGGCTCCTTACAGGTGGTTGAATCGAAAGCGCAGCCTTTCGTCCTGTTGCGGGCGAAGGGTTTTTATTTTGTAAAACAGGAAAGGATTGATAGATTTGAAAGATCAACTCAAACTGATCGCGCAGGCGGCCAAGGACGCTGTCAGCGCGGCCACGGCGCCTGCCGAGCTGGAAGCCATGCGGGTGCGTTTTCTCGGCAAAAAGGGTGAACTGACCGCCATCCTCAAGCAGATGGGCAAGCTTTCGGCGGAGGAAAGACCCGTCGTCGGTCAGATCGCCAATCAGATCAGAGCGGAGATCGAAGCAAAGATCGAAGAAAAAGAAAAGCAGATCAAAGCGGCCGAGCAAAAGGCGCGTCTGGCTGCCGAAACGCTGGACGTGACCATGCCCGGCAAAATGCCGGCTCTCGGTCACAAGCATCCGCTGTCCATCGTGCTCGACGAGGTGAAGGATATCTTCCTTGGCATGGGCTTCGACATTGCGACCGGCCCCGAGGTGGAATGGGATTATTACAATTTTGAAGCGCTGAATATCCCGAAGGAGCACCCGGCCCGCGACACGCAGGACACCTTCTACATCACCGAAAATATGCTGCTGCGCACGCAGACCTCACCCGTGCAGATCCGCGTGATGGAAAACAAGCAGCCGCCCATCCGCATCATCGCCCCCGGCGCGGTCTACCGTTCCGACGCGGTGGACGCGACGCATTCGCCGTTCTTCCATCAGATCGAAGGTCTTGTGGTCGACAAGGGCATCACCATGGCCGACCTCAAGGGCAATCTGTTCGATTTTGCCAAGCGCCTTTACGGCGAAGACACCAAGATCCGTCTGCGCCCGCATCACTTCCCGTTCACCGAACCCTCCTGTGAGATCGACGTCACCTGCTTCCGCTGCGGCGGCAAGGGCTGCCCGTTCTGCAAGGGCGAGGGCTTTGTCGAGATCCTCGGCGCGGGCATGGTGCACCCGCAGGTGCTCAAAAACGGCGGCATCGACCCCGAGGTCTACAGCGGCTACGCCTTCGGCGTCGGCCTCGAGCGCCTGACGCTGTTCCGCTTCAACATCGACGATATGCGTCTGCTGTTTGAAAACGACATGCGTTTTCTCGGCCAGTTTTAAGGGAGGAGAATGAACCATGGTTTTATCGAAAAGATGGCTTCAGGATTACTATCAATTGAAAGTCAACGATCAGCAGTTCGCCGCTGACATCACGCTTTCCGGCTCCAAGGTCGAGGCAGTCGAGGTGGAGGGCGCCGAGCTTTCCAACATCGTCGTCGGCCGTGTGGAGCAGATCGAACGTCACCCGGATTCCGACCATCTGTGGGTCTGTCAGGTCAACGTCGGCAGCGAAACGCTGCAGATCGTCACCGGTGCGCAGAACCTGAAGGCGGGCGACTATGTGCCGGCCGCGCTGCACGATTCTTATGTGGCGGGCGGCAAGCACATCAAAAAGGGCAAGCTCCGCGGCGTGGAAAGCAGCGGCATGCTCTGTTCGCTGGGTGAGCTCGGCCTGACGGCGCACGATTTCCCCTATGCGATCGAAGACGGCATCTTCGTGCTGGGCGACGACTGTGATCTGACGCTTGGCATGGACATCCGCGAGGCGATCGGCCTCAACGACGTGATGACCGAGTTTGAGATCACCTCCAACCGTCCGGATTGCCTGAGCATCCTCGGTCTGGCGCGTGAAGCGGCCGCCACCTACGGCGACACGCTCGTGGAGCCGGTGCCGGTGGTCGAGCCCGGCGAAGGCGACGTGAACGACCTGCTCAAGGTGCGCATCGACGCGCCCGAGCTTTGCTACCGTTACGTCGGCGGCGTGGTGAAAAACGTAAAGATCGGCCCTTCGCCCCGCTGGATCCGCGAACGGCTCCGTGCCTGCGGCGTGCGCCCGATCAACAACATCGTTGACATCACCAACTTCGTTATGCTTGAATACGGTCAGCCCATGCACGCGTTTGACCTGCGCTATCTCAACGGCGGTCAGGTGATCGTGCGCACGGCGAAAAACGGCGAAACCATCACCACGCTTGACGGCGTGGAGCGCACGCTGAGCGAGGATATGCTCGTCATCGCCGACGCCGACAAGCCCGTTGCCGTGGCCGGCGTCATGGGCGGCGAATACAGCGGCATCATGGACGATACCACCACCATCGTGTTTGAATCCGCCTGCTTCAACGGCCCCTCCATCCGCATGACGGCGAAAAAGCTCGGCATGCGCACCGAGGCATCCTCCCGCTATGACAAGCAGCTCGATCCGCGCGGCTGCCGCAAAATGCTCGACCGCGCACTGCAGCTCGTGCAGCAGCTCGGCGCGGGCGAGGTCGTTAACGGCGCGGTGGACTGCGACTGCTCCGACAAAACCGATTTCACGCTGCCCTTTGAGCCGGATTGGGTCAACAACTTCATCGGCATCCACGTTTCCGCCGAGGAACAAAAGGCGATCCTTGAACGCCTTGGCTGCAAGGTCGAAAACGGCGTGATCACGGTGCCGTCCTTCCGCAACGATCTGCGCCACAAGGCGGATATCTCTGAAGAGATCGCCCGTTTCTACGGCTATGATAAAATCGAAGACCGGCAGCTTTCCGGCGTGGCCAACGCGCAGCTCACGCCCGTGCAGAAGCTGGAAAAGCTGGCAGGGGAGACCATGCGCGCCTGCGGCCTGAGCGAGATCTGCACCTATCCGTTCATCAGCCCGAAATATTACGACAAAATCGCGCTTCCGGCCGACAGCAGCCTGCGCAAGTGCGTTACCATCATCAACCCGCTGGGCGAAGACACCAGCGTCATGCGCACCACCATGATCCCGTCCATGCTCGAAACGCTTTCGCTCAACTACAACAACCGCAACTCCTCTGCCGCGCTGTATGAGCTGGCGAAGGTTTATGAAAGCAACGGCCTGACCGAGCTGCCGCATGAAAGAAGCACGCTGTGCATAGGCATGTACGGGGCGGGCGTCGACTATTTCGCGCTCAAGGGCATCGTCGACGAATTCCTTGAGCTGCTCGGCCTTTCGGATTGCGACGTGGAGCCGCTGCGCGACGACCCGACCTTCCACCCCGGCCGCACGGCTGAGATCCTGGTCGACGGGCGGCGCATCGCGGTGCTGGGCGAGATCCACCCGCAGGTGCAGAGCAACTATGAGCTCGGCGTAAAAACCTATGTGGCTCAGCTCGATTTCGACGCCTGCTTTGAGCTGTGCGACCTCAGACGCACGTATCGGCAGCTTCCCAAGTATCCGGCGCTTTCGCGTGACATCGCGTGCGTGTGCGAAAAGATCATGCCCGTGCTCAAGCTCAGACGCGTGATCGGGGAAGCCATCGGCAAAAACCTCGAGACCATCAAGCTCTTCGACGTTTACGAGGGCGCGCAGATCCCGGCCGGCATGAAGAGCGTGGCGTTCAGTCTGCGCCTGCGCGCGGCCGACCGCACGCTGACCGATGACGAGGCTGACGCCGCCATGAAGCGCGCAATCAAGGCGCTGGAAGCGCTCGGTGTTTCGCTGCGCGCATAAAATGAGCTAAAACACTTGTATTTTCGGCAAAAACGTGTATAATAAACAAAGAATCATCCCTTGGAGGTGTCATGAATGACCGATAAAACAATCCAGTTTTCCATCAAAGACGAGCACGAAAATGAAATGCGCAAGACAATTCAAATTGTTTATGACGCCTTGAAAGAAAAGGGCTACAACCCCACCAACCAGATCGTCGGCTACATTCTTTCCGAAGACCCGACCTACATCACCACGCACAACAACGCCCGTTCGCTGTTGCGCCGCATCGACCGTTACGAACTGCTGCAGGCGCTTGTGTCGAACTACATTCAGAACAAATAAAAGGGGATTGACCGTCATGGCAGAGAAGAAAAAAGCCAAGTTCCTCAGCTACAAGGGCAAGCCCCTGGTTCGCTGCGGCAACACCATTTACTACGGCTACGCCAACGAGCCGTATGTGATCCTGATCCAGATCAAAAGCAGCAAAAAGGTCAAGGAGCTTGACGTGGCCGACAAGGTCACCGTTCAGCTTGTCAAAACCGACCCGACCCTGCGCCCGAAGGACAGCATCGTGAAAAAGGCCGACAAAATGAGCCTGTTCCAGGCCATGGATATCGGCGTGGTCTGGCTGGATCTCGCGCTGAAAAAAGGCTGACAATCAAAAAAGGAACCATCGGTTGACCGGTGGTTCCTTTTCTTTATGAGCTTATGAGGCAAACGCGTCTCTGACCGCGTAATAGGCGGCCTTCGTTCTGCCGTTTCGGTCGACCAAGCCCCAGCGCGTTTCGATCGGACAGTTCTCCTGCCCGCAGACGTAGCAGTGATCCTCGTCGCTCCACATGTAAATAAACGCGCCGCACAGGAATCTGAGCTTTTTGAGTTTGGGGATCAGATCGCGGTAAAACTTCGCCTGCCCCTCCTCAGTGTGCGGGTAGCCGTAAAGGTAGTAGCCCTCGTTCAGCTCCTGGTAAATGTGGTTGGCGTACTCGCCGTTGAAAATCAGGTCGCCCTTTTCCTTGTCGGGCATATCGCCGTAATGCCGTTCGATCTCTTCCCTCAGCCGCGGCGGCAGGTTGCCGATGAAGGTGTTGATATCCGCCCTTGCGTCTTTTTCGCTGTCGAAGCCGTAGCCTTGAAGGATCGCCTGCTTTTCGCTTTTGCTCTTCGGCGCGCCGCCGCTGATGTAGCCGAATTCCGCCAGAATGACAGGCTTTTTCGTCCAGCGTCTCACTGCCCTGAGCGCGGCGATAAACTGGTCGATGTTTTTTGTGAGCGGATCGAAGCAGCCGAGGTAAAGATCGACCCCGACGAAATCGTAAACGTCGGCATAGGGCTTCATCAGGGGCGGCAGCTTGATCAGCCCCAGACCGCCCAGATTGTAGCCGATGAGGATATCGCCCCGAAGCGGATACATCTCTTCAAAAACGGCGCCGATGAACGCGGCGGATTCCTCCACCGTAAACGGCAGCGTGAACCGGTCGACGCCCTGCTCGTTCGCCACCTGGATCGCTGAAGCAAAGCCCTGCAGGTCCTCGATCAGAAACCGCGCTGTTTTGCGGATCAGCGCTTCGCCCTCCGGCGTGCGAAAGTCGATGCCCCACGCCAAAAAATCTTCCGGATTCGGGAAAATCAGGTAAAGCTTGAGACCGTTGTCCAGATACGGCTGCATAGATGCTTTCCAGTAGGGATAAAACCAGTTGACGTTGCCGTTTTGATCGAGCGGCAGGAGCATATCATCCCGCACCCAGCCGATGTTCGCGCCCTTGATCGCGTTACAATCCTCGCCCGGGTGGCAGACTCCTGTGATGAAGCCGCCGCCTTTTTCAAGAAGCGCCGCGACGTTTTCGTCCTTTGACGCGCCCGGGTCAAGAGCAAAGAAGCTGATCAGAGGTGTGAGCGCGGCTAAGATCAACGCCGCGATCCGGAATAACACGTTCATGGCGATCGCTCTCCTCATTTTGCTTTTCTTCTATCGTTATACGATAAAACCGGCGGGAGGTCAAGCGCTTTTTTGTGCTTTTCAGGCGGGAATGTGCTTTTTTGATGAAATCGCTTTGCCGCAGTTGAAAACGCCGGAAACATATGCTATAATACACAAGTTAATACTCCAAAATGAAGGAATGGTGAATTTATGTCAGGACATAACAAATGGAGCACGATCAAGCGCAAGAAGGAAAAGACCGACGGTCAGCGCGCCAAGGTGTTCACCAAAATGGGCCGCGAGATCGCCGTGGCCGTGCGCGAAGGCGGACCCGATCCGTCCTCAAACTCCAAATTGAAGGATATCATCGCCAAGGCCAAGGCCGCCAACGTGCCCAACGACAACATTGAGCGCATCATCAAAAAGGCGAGCGGCGAGCAGGGCGGCGCCGATTACGAAGAGATCATCTACGAGGGCTACGGCCCCTGCGGCATCGCCGTCATCGTCGAGACTCTTACCGACAACCGCAACCGCACCGCGGGCGACGTGCGCCATTATTTCGACAAATACGGCGGCAACATGGGTCAGACCGGCTGCGTGTCGTTCATGTTCAACCGTCAGGGCGTTATTCTGATCGAAAGCGAAGGCGTCGACGAAGAAACGCTCATGGACGCCGCGCTGGAAGCCGGCGCGGTCGACTTCATCACCGAAGACGAAAACGTGTTCGATATCCGCACCGAGCCAAACGATCTGGGCACCGTGCGTGACGCGCTCGAAGCGCAGGGCTATAAATACGTGGTCGCTGAGGTGCAGTACATTCCCACGACCTACACGGCTCTGACCGATGAAGACGCGATCAAGAACATGAACAAGATGCTTGAGATGTTCGAGGATAACGACGACGTGCAGGAAGTCTGGCACAACTGGGAAAACCCCGACGACGAATAAGTCTCCCATGCGCGAAGTTGATATTTATGATTTTGACCACACCGTTTTCTCGCTCGACAGCGGCTCGTTGTTCTACCTTTATTGTCTGGTTCACAACCCGTGGATCATCGTTCTGCTGCCGTTTCAGCTCATCACGGGTCTGTTCTATGTGCTGCATTTTTACGATCTGACGCGCGAAAAATCGTTTTTCTTCCAGTACATTCGTCTGATCGATCTGGAAAAGAACGTCAAGGGCTTCTGGGATCGGCACGAAAAGGATATTTTCCCGTGGTTCAAAAACGAAAAGCGGGAACGTCCGGCGGTCATCATCAGCGCCAGCCCCGCGTTTCTGCTGCGCGAGATCTGCGACCGGCTGGGTGTCGAGCACCTCATCGCCACACGGCACGATCCCAAAACCGCCGTGCTCATCGGGCGCAACTGCAAGGTGGAAGAAAAGGTGCGGCGTTTCCACGAGGAATTCGGCGATTGCCGCGTGGTCTGCGTGTATTCCGACAGCCTCAAAAACGACCGCCCGATCTTTTCTTTGGGGGAGCGGTGCTTCCTCGTCCGCCGTCACGGCGAGCGGCAGGAGTTTCGCTACGACGAAATGTATCACAACTGAATCATCGTTCATGCGGCGGGCGCAAGCAACAGCGCCTGCCGTTTTTCTGACGAATCCGGCACCGCTTCATGTGCGTCCTCACATCCTCCCCGCTTTGTCATAGGATGAAACGGGGGAGTGATTCATTTGAGCTATGCTGTGGTGGCGCACGGGCTGCTGCTCCCGTTCTGGGGCACAACGCTGGGTGCGGCACTGGTGCTGTTGATGAAAAAACAGTTGGCCGAGTCGGTGCGAAAATCGCTGACGGGTCTGGCCGCCGGGGTGATGCTGGCTGCCTCGGTGTGGAGTCTTCTGATTCCGGCGATTGAACAATGCGGACATTACGGCAAACTCGCGGCGCTGCCCGCGATCTTCGGCTTTTGTTTCGGCGCTGCTTTTTTGCTGACGCTTGACCGTCTCGCGCCGCGGCTGGCCAAGGCTTTCGCACTCCGGCGCCGTCCCTTGGCCGGAACGGGTACGACGGTGCTGGCGATCGTGCTGCACAACATTCCGGAAGGCATGGCGGTCGGCGTGGTGTTTGCCGCGTGGCTGACCGGGCAGCCGGGCGTGACAAAAGCGGCGGCGTTTTCGCTGGTGTTCGGCATTGCCGTTCAGAATTTTCCCGAAGGCGCGATCGTTTCCATGCCGGTGCATGGCACCGGCGTTTCCCGGGCAAAATCGTTTCTATATGGCGTGGCCTCCGGCGTTGTCGAGCCGCTGGCCGGGGCGGCGACCCTTTTAACGGCGCGGTTTGCCGCGGCGGTTCTGCCTTATCTGCTTGGCTTTTCGGCGGGAGCCATGATCTATGCCGTGGCGGAAGAGCTGATCCCCGACATGACGGAGGGCGGACACACCGGCGCTGTGCTGCTTTTTCTGGGCGGATTTTCGTTGATGATGTTTCTTGACGTCGCTTTGAGTTGACGGAAAAATCTTGACAATTCATCGGTTTCGGTTTATAATCATTTGAAATATGCAAAGAAGAAAGGATGACAAATCCATGATGCAGAAACTCACGCAGGAAGGGTATGACAAGCTGGCAAAAGAGCTTGAATATCTCAAAACGGAAGGCCGGAAAGAGGCGGCCGAAAACATCAAGGAAGCGCGCTCTCACGGCGACCTTTCCGAAAACAGCGAATATGATGAGGCAATGAACGACCAGGGTCGCCTGGAAGCCAGAATTGCCGAAATTGAAAATATTCTGAAGAATTCCGAGATCATCACCGAGGGCGAAAGCGGCATCCACATCGGCTCCGTCGTGGCGCTGCTTGACCTTGATGAAGATGAGGAAGAGGAATACGTCATCCTCGGCGAAAACGAATCCGCACCCGATC
>CAMJHI010000044.1 GCA_946405475.1 uncultured Clostridia bacterium | reverse complement strand
TGTCTTTGGTCACGTAGGTGACGGGGGACACGTAGGCGACGATCTCATCCGCCCGACCTTCTGCGGTGAACTGCTCCACGATTTTCTGCCCCGCCAGCGAACGGGCAAGCGAGGGGCCGGCTTTTCCCCATGCCTCGGTGCTGAAATCCGACGGCCCCACCCGGTTGGCGGTGAACGCAATTTCAACGGGGCTTTCATCAACTCTTGCGTAGGAATACATCATGGCCAGATGAGCGCCCGACGAATAACCGGAGAGAGCGACCTTCGTGATCGTGACGCCCTTTTCGGCGGCAAAATCCCTGACCTTGGCAATGGCCAGCCCGATCTCGTCCAGTACGGCGTCGATCGAATAGCTTTCCGCCGCTGCGCCGGTGCGCAGGGTGAAGCTCATCGTGGCGGCAACATAACCCCTTGCCGCGGCCTCGATGCAGTCGGCGGCCTTATCCTCTTTGTTGCCCATGGCCCAGGAGCCGCCGTGGAGGAACAGAAGAAAACCGTTCTCTTCCCGCTCATACGCCGCCTTGGGCAGATAGACGTCAAGCACGTTGCGTTCGCTCGCGTCGGAATAAACGACGTCGGAAAAAACTTCGTAATCGGTGCTGTAGGGACCGACGCCGAGCATCGAACCGAGGACGGTAACGATCGTCATATAGATGGCCAGGATTTTATCGAGCATTGTCATGTCTCCTTTTGTTTGTTCTTGATTTCAGTGCAGCGTCACCCGGCTTTGCTTTGCCGCCCGGATGCGTCACGCTTATTCCAGCTTGACCGGCACCGCTTTTTCGGGCGATATACGCCTGCGGCGTGCGTTATATTTGCTTTGCAAATGCGAACTGTCTCGTTTGCACGCGACGCGATATGATAAAAATTCCTTTCTTGCCCCGCAGGGCATATCGCGTGCGAAGCGCATATCGAATCCGACAGGAACTATCGCAAATTCCGTCAGGAATTACTATCGCTTCGTCATTTGGCTTATGCCAAATGACGATCAGCAGCACGGGATCAGGTCGCCGCCCATGCACTCGCAGCAGCAGTCGGCGCACAGCAGCCCGGAGCACATGTCGCACGCGCTGCAATGCAGGCAGCCGTCGTTCTTTTTGCTCGGGTCTTCGGTGCGGTAACCGGCGGAACGGTTCTGCCGCACGGTGTCGCTCGCGCGGCGGAACTCGGCGTTGTTCGGTTCCATCTGCGCGGCGCGTTCAAAGTTCTGCGCGGCGTCCTCCAGCCAGCCCTTGCGGTGCTGCACGGTGCCCTTGAGATAATACCATTCCGCGCTGCGCAGCGTGACGGGCATGTTTTCCAGCAGGGAATCGGCCTCGTCGATGCGCCCGGCGTTGATCTTCGCGCGCACCTCGCCCAGCGAAACGCCGCTTTGCGCGTAGCTGTCGTTCGGCGGCGCATACCCGCCGCCCATCTGGTTCATGACGATCTCGTCATAGGCGCGGTCGATCTCGCGCATCTGCGCCGGATCGTTGGCAAACAGCCGCGCCTTGGCTTTGTAGGCGGCCTTCACCTGCGCGTCACCCGCGCCGGGAGCCAGCCCGAGCACTTCGTAAGGGTTCATCATTTCTCCTCCTTTTTGGTAAATACCGCTCCATTCTGCGGCACGCATCTTAACAGATTATTCTCCGTCATATTTTGCAAAAATACTCGTTAATACACCAAGTATTGCCTGCGTTTTTTGCTTCATCTGACGAAGAATCCTCTTGTTAATCTGCATCCCCCCGAACGGATCGGCATTTACTTTTTCAACACGTTGTTCAACGTGTTTTCCATGCCGAACTGAATGATGTTTTCGAGGATCGCGCCGAACCGCTTCGGTTTCAGCGCCTCAAAGCATTCGCCCAATCCGGCCGCCGTCAGGCGGATGGCGCCCGCGGCCGCTTCCTTTTTTTCTTCTTCCTTTTCGTATTTGAGATTAAAAACATTATAGGATCCGCTTTTGCGGTCTTTTTCGCAGTCGTCCAGCGCGTCGGTCAGATAGACCCAGCGCCCCACCAGATAACCGAAACGCTCAAGCGTTTCGGGCTTTTCGGTTTGCAGCCCCATCGTCAGCAGGCGGCTCATCGCCTGCGCGCTCGGGTGCGCCGCCGCGTCGATGCCGGTCGTCCGGCTTTGTTCTGTCTGCGCCTGGTCGCGCATGGCCTCGGCGATGATCTCGTCGATCTGCGGATATTGTTTCATCGCCTTTTTGCGCTTCAAGGAAAAATAGGGCCTGATCAGCCGAAACGCCAGCCGCTTAAAAAGGGAACGCTCGTCGGCGATGTTGTCGCGCACTTTATAGTAGCACATGATCATGGCGGCCGCCGCGGCAAAGGCAAGCTGCTCCGCGCCGCCGACGCAGTTCAGGCACTTTTTCGTCGGGTTGAACGAGCAGCGCCCCGCTTCAAAACCGCAGCATTCCTCCGCCACGCTCAGCCGCGCCAGCGCCAGCAGCGCAAAATCATAGTTGAGCGTCAGGCGGGCGAGCAGCCCGTAATCGTGCCCCAGACGGCGGCACAGCGAACAGTAAACGCCCTGATACACGTCGTAATCCTTGCCCTTCAATTCGGGTCTGAATGCCTTGACGTAACCGAACATCGTTTCACCTCTTTGGGGCTACTCTATCGCAGAATCCTTACCGCTTTTCTTATTATTTCTTAGGAAAAGATTAAACTAACGGCATGGGCGGCAATGCCCTGCTTTTCGCCGGTGAAGCCCAGGCCTTCTTCGGTGGTGGCCTTCACGCTCACCGCGCCGCAATCGACGCCGCACGCGCGCGCGATGTTGGCGCGCATGAGTTCGATATAGGGCTTGAGCTTGGGCGCCTGCGCGATCACGGTCGCGTCGATGTTGCCGATCTGCCAGCCGTTTTCCTTCAAGCGTTCGGCAACCTTGGCGAGCAGCACGAGGCTGTCGGCGTCCTTGTAAGCGGCGTCGCTGTCGGGGAACATGCCGCCGATGTCGCCCAGCGCCGCCGCGCCGAGCAGGCTGTCGGCAACGGCGTGCAGCAGTACGTCCGCGTCGGAATGGCCGAGCAGACCCGTTTCGTGCGGGATCGTCACGCCGCCCAGGATCAGACGGCGGTTTTCGGTCAGGCGGTGAACGTCGTAACCGTGGCCGATGCGCATCATGAGTCGGTTCCCCCTTTGATGGCGGCGATCGCCTGTTTGTATTCGTCAAACGTCAAAATCGTGTTGAGCACCTGCAGCAGCGACGAGGTGGAAAGCCGCTCCGGCAAATCGAGATACCGCAGCAGCGCCGCCTTGAGCGCGCGGCTGTTTTGGCCGCCGGAAACGCCGTCCTCAAACAGGTCGGTCACGGTGATCTGCCGCCGCTTTTCGCTTTCGCTCTCTTCCTCGCACAGCACGCCCGCCTTGTTCAGCGCCTCGACGAGCGCCTCGGTCTTCATGCCCTCCACGCCGAGCTTGCCCTCTTTGGAATGCTCGGTCTTGCGGCGCTCCTTGCCGAGGATGTCGGGGATATAGGCGTGCTTCACCGTTTCGGGCGGCACGCAGCCGCTGAGGAAGGATCGGATGCGAAAGCCCGCGGAATCGCTGTCGGTGAGGATCAGGATGCCGTTCTTTTCGGCTACGCGGCGAATGAGCTGCAGCTTTTCTTTATCTTTGAAAACGGCAAAGCCGTCGGTTTGCAAAATCGGGGCGTCGATGAGAGAGGAAAGGCGGATCTTGTCGTACTTTCCCTCCACGATCACCGTTTGTCTGAGCTTGATCAATGGTTATCACTCTTTTGTTCAATTAAAATCAGTTGAAGGATCGTTTCTTCTAAAATATGCCGCTCCTCCAGCGCCGTGCTTTTCATTTTCATGTCCGCCTGCGCCAGCAGCTCAAGGCACTGCCGCAGTTGCCGGATCGACAGCGCGCGGCTGTTGTTGGCGCCGTTGGTCAGGCGAAATTCCTTGCGGCGGTAATCGAACACCTTCGCGGGCGCCGTCGCCGCCTGCCCCGCGCCCAGCGCGATGCGCGCGCGGTACATATCAACGTAAGTGGCGATGAGCGTGCCCAAAATCATCACGGGCTTTTCCTTGCGGGCGAACAGGTCGCTGAGGATATCCAGCGCCTTTTGCGCCGTGCCGTTGGTGAGCGCCTTGGACAGATCGAAAATTTTTGCGTCGAGCGACCGCGTGCACACCGCGTCCACGTCGCGCCGCGTGATTTCGCCCTCGCCTTTATAAAAGCAGAGCTTATCCAGCTCGTTGAGCAGCATCGTCAGCTCGTCGCCCACGCGCCCGACCATGTAGCTCGACACGTCGCGGCTCATGCTGCACCCGCGCTTTTGCGCGCCGCCTTCAAGCGTTTTGTAAAGCGCCGTGCCGGTCATGCGGTCCAGCCGCAGCAGCACGCCGTTTTCGTCGAGCTTCGCGGTCAGCTCCTTCACCTTGTTGTTCTTTTTTTCGTCGAACCCGACGCTGTCCTGCCAGAAGACCAGCACGCAGTCCTCCGCCGGGTCGTCGAGCAGCTCGAGCAATTGCGCATGGGTCGCGGCGTCCGCTTTGTCCAGCGCAAAATCCTTGACCACCACGCAGCTTTTTTCGCTCATGAACGGCAGCGCCTGATCGGCCTGAAAAATATCGTCGACCGTGCAGGTCTCGCCGTTGATGCGGTGCAGGTTGAAATCCGCCATCGCTTCGTCCACGCTCTTTTTGATGAGCAGCGAAACGTAGTGCTTTTTCAGGTAGTCTTCTTCGCCGTAAATGACGCAGACCTTCGGGAACTCGCCCGCGGCGAGCATTTTTTTGAATTCAGCTTCGGTGCAGCGCGCCATGGGCTTGTTCCTCCTTTTCAATCGGAAATTGTCGGGCTGACGCCCGGAGCCGATAGCTGATAGCTGATAGCCGATAGCCCGTTTCTCCCAACAGCAATTTGCTATCCGCTATTTGCTATCCGCTATCCGCTCAAATTGGAATTTGCAAAGCAAATTCCGATTTGTCGCGGCTTCAGGTTTCGTAAAAGCCGGTGATCTCTTCGCGGTTTTTGAAAATATACCCCTGCTCGACGAGCAGCTCCAGATTCCCCAGCGCTTTGCCGATGCCGCGCGCCACGCAGGTGCGGGGATTTTCGGCCAGCCGGGTCTTGATGCCGGTTTTGTTCTGAATGGCGTCGCTCATGCGCAGCAGCATGGCGCCGCCGCCGGTGAGCACGATGCCGTTGGAGGCGATGTCGCCCACCAGCTCGGGCGGCGTGATCTCCAGCAGGGAGCGAACCGCTTCGCTGATGGCCTCGATCTGCTCGCGCATGGCGAGAAAGCAGTCGGTGGAGGAAACCTCCAGCGTGGCCGGCAGGTTGCTGATATAGTTTTTGCCCTTCACGGTCAGGAACAGCTCCGCCTCGGGCAAAACGGCGCAGCCGATCGTTGTTTTGATCCGTTCGGCGGTCTTGTGGCCGATGATCACGTCGCGTTCCCGCCGCACCTGGCGGATGATGGCCTCGTCAAACGCGTTACCCGCCACCTTGATGGAGCTGGAAACGGCGATGCTGCCCTGCGTGATCACGGCAATGTCCGTGGTGCCGCCGCCGATATCCACCACCAGCGTGCCCGTGGCGGCGGCCGTGTCGACCCCGGCGCCCAGCGCGGCGGCCAGCGGCTCTTCCATCAGGCAGGCGCGCCCGGCGCCCGCGGCGGTGACGATGTCGAGCACCGTGCGTTTTTCGAGGTTGGTCACGCCCGAGGGCATGCAGACCACGACGTTGGGCTTGAAAATGGAATTGCTGCACACCTTGGTCAGATAGCGCGTGAGCATCTGGCGCGTGGCGGTGAAGTCGGACACCACGCCGTCGCGCAGCGGCTGCACCACCCGCAGGGAATCGGGGTTGCGTTCGAGCATGTCGAACGCCTTCTGCCCCACGGCGCACAGGCGTCTGGTCTGCGTTTTGTAGGCCACGGCGCTCGGCTCATCCAGCACGACGCCCTTGCCCTGCGTATAAATGATGACGGAGGTCGTGCCGAGGTCGATGCCGATGTTTCTGCCGAGCAAGCGCTTCACCGTCCTTTTTCATTCAGAGGTCGTGCCGGAAATCATATGATTTCGGATCACGGCCTCCGGCGTTTTGTGTCAGGCTTTTTCGTTCGGGGCTTCAACTTCCTTCACCACGCCCAGCGCGGGGGTGAACAGGACCGACCACTGGCGCTTGACCGCGCCGCTGCCCCTGGTTTCCACGGTGTCAAGGCGAACGTGGGTGCGGTCGCCCACGTCGGTCACAGTGGTGGCAAGGTTTTTGCCGAACAGCACGTCCGGGTGAGAATCCGGGTCGACGAAGAAGATCTTCATCTGGTTCACGGTCATGGAATACTTGGCGCTTGCGCCGCCGGACTGCAGGTTGATGACCTTCATGCCGTCAACGCCGGCGATGAAGCCGTAGGCGTACATTTCAAAAGTTTCGGGCAGATTGAGCAGAATGAAGTTGCTGCAGGGCGAACCGAGCACCTGCATGGCGCGTTCGGTGCTGATGTTGAAGGCGTAAAGCCCCGGCGTTTCGTCGCCCTTGTTCTGATAAGTGTAATACAGCATCTTCCCCCCGCTGCGCTTAAAGGTGTCGGGGTAAAACTTCGGCTCGCCGCCGAAATTCAGCAGCACCTTGAGGCGGTTCTGCAGGTCGTCGCGGCACAGCACCTGCTTGCCCTGCACGGTGGTGAGGTAATAGGTGTGCTCGTCGGTTTTGGCCAGCTCCGTTTTCTGCAGGTTTTCACCGACCTTCGCGTCGATGTATTGTTCCTTGGCGGTGGTCGCTTCTTTGACGGGGTCGGCGGGGTCTTTTTTGCCGCAGGCGGCAAAGCCGAACAGCAGCGCCGCGGCGCAGAACAGGCAAAGCAGTTTTTTCATGCGGTTTCGTCCTCCTTGGGTTCTTCCTGCTTTTTGCGGAAGATAAAGAATTTGCTGAAAATATAGTTGAGCACCAGCACGACCACGGACAGGCCGATCTTGGTCATCATTTTGCCGCCGACGGCAAAATCGGTCAGGTCGTGCGCGGCCAGCAGCGCCGAGATCTTTTCGCTTTTGGCAAAGATCATGCCCAGCGACAGCACGAAGCGGTCAAAGTGGCACAGGTTGATGAAGAGGAACAGACCGAGCTCTTCAAAGCCGAAGGAGAGCAGTCTGGCCCCGGCAAAGCCGATCACCTCTTTGCGCACCAGCGCGGGCGCCCAGCTCTTGCTTTCAAACACGAAGAGCTTGTTGGTGACGTAGGCGAACGCCACCGCCGTGATCCATGCCGCCGAGTTGCTCACATGGGTCAGGTCGACCGGCACCGTGCGCTCAAACAGTTGATCCGTCACGTGGAACACGACAAAGTTCACCAGCGTCGTCAGCGCGCCGAACACCACGTAAAAGATCGTTTCGCGGTTGACGATTTTTTTGAACAGTTCCTTCATATCATTTGCTCGCCCGCCGCGCGAAATACCGGCGGACTTGCTTCCTTTCATTTTCGGTCAGACCTTGATCTCGACCTCAAGGCCGATCTCGTCGCCGCAGCGATCGAGCACGGGCTTCACGGCGCCGTCGATGAATTCGACCACCTGCTCGGGCGAACGGCCTACGAAGGCTTTGGGATCCATCAGCGCGAGGATCTCCTCACGGCTCATGCCGAAGGCGTCGTCCGCGGCGATGCGGTCGATCAGGTCGTTTTCACCGCCCTGCACCTTGACCACTTTACCGGCTTCCATGGAATGCTGGCGGATTCGTTCGTGCAGCTCCTGCCGGTCGCCGCCTTTTTTGACGGCCTCCATCATGATGTTTTCGGTGGCCATGAACGGCAGCTCGGCCAGCAGGTGGCGTTCGATCATCTTCGGGTAAACCACCAGCCCGCTCACCACGTTGATGTACAGTTCCAAAATCGCGTCCACGGCGAGGAACGCCTCGGGCACGCTGATGCGCTTGTTGGCGGAATCGTCGAGCGTGCGCTCAAACCACTGCGCCGAAGCGGTCACCGCGGGGTTGAGCGCGTCAATGATGACGTAACGCGCCAAAGAGGCGATGCGTTCGCTGCGCATGGGGTTGCGCTTGTAGGCCATGGCGGAGGAACCGATCTGGTTCTTTTCAAACGGCTCTTCCACTTCCTTCATGTGCTGCAGCAGCCGCAGGTCGCTGGAAAACTTGGCGGCCGACTGCGCAATGCCGCTAAGCACGGCGGTCACCTGCCAGTCGAGCTTGCGCGGATAGGTCTGGCCGGTGACGGGGAAGCAGGCGGAAAAGCCCATTTTTTCGGCGATTTTGCGGTCGAGCGCCAGGCATTTTTCATGGTCGCCGTTGAACAGGTCCAGAAAGCTGGCCTGCGTGCCCGTGGTGCCCTTGGAGCCGAGCAGCCGCATTTGCGACAGCATGAATTCAAGCTGATCGAAATCCATGAGCAGGTCCATCATCCACAGCGTGGCGCGCTTGCCCAGCGTGGTGGGCTGCGCGGGCTGGAAATGGGTGAACGCCAGGCAGGGCTGATCCTTTTGCGCCAGGGCGAACTTGGCCAGCGCGTCGAGCAGGTTCACCATTTTTTTGTGTACCAGTTTGAGCGCCTCGGTCATGATGATCACGTCGGTGTTGTCGCCCACGTAGCAGCTCGTCGCGCCCAGGTGGATGATGGGCTTGGCCTTGGGGCACTGCTCGCCAAAGGCGTAAACGTGCGCCATCACGTCGTGCCGCACCAGCTTTTCGCGCGCGGCGGCGGTTTCGTAATCGACCTCGTCGGCGTGCGCCTTCATTTCGTCGATCTGCTCCTGCGTGACCGGCAGCCCCAGCTCTTTTTCGCTTTCGGCCAGCGCGATCCACAGCTTATGCCAGGTCCTGAACTTGAAGTCGGGCGAAAAGATCGCCTGCATCTCTTTGCTTGCGTAACGGGAATTCAACGGGCTTTCATAGCTGTCGTGGCTCATACCTGTTCTCCTCGATTTCTGATCGTTTTTTCGGGCGCTTTGTTTCAAACACTGCCCCAGTATGTTACTCTTTATTATATATAATATTTGCGCGATTGGCAAGGCTTTTTCATGAGAAATGAAAAACGCGCCGAAAAGCCGCCCCGCGCAAAAAAAGAGCCCTTCGGAAAAACCGAAAGGCTCTTTGGAGCTGTTAGGCGGATTTGAACCGCCGACCTCATCCTTACCAAGGATGCGCTCTACCTACTGAGCTATAACAGCAAATGGCGACCCGGAACGGGCTCGAACCGTCGACCTCTAGCGTGACAGGCTAGCGTTCTAACCAACTGAACTACCGGGCCAGACGCCTGTTGTGTCGCCACAACAAACACTATTATAACGAATAAAAGACGTTTGTCAAGTGATTTTTTTGAAAAAGGAAAAGATTTTATGTTTCAGAGGCGATCATGCGGTCGATTTCATTCTCGTAATAGGCGTTCGGCCGCGTTTTGACAAGATAGCGGCGCCTGCCGTCGGACGAGGGAAAAAAGTTGTTTGCGCCCGTTTCGGGGTCGACCGCGGCTTCGCCGCGCACACAGGCAAAGCCCGCCGCCTCGGGGTCGCCGAGCAGAGCGGCGCGCACGAGCATCGGATCCCACGCGCAGCGGCCGTTGGGCGAGCCGTGGTCAACGAGCACCTGCCTGAGGTGGTCGCCTTCTGCCAGCCTGCCGCCCACGATCACGTCATGCGCCGTTTCAAAGCCCAGAAACGTGATCGGCGCGGGACAGTCGCGCACAAATTCTGCCGCCGCCCGGCTGGTGCGGGGCGCGGCGGAAAAATTGTATTCCCGTCCGTCGGGCTCGTCCCACTTGCCCGCCATCATCCACACGTGAGCGACCTTTTCGGCAAACAGCGCCGGAGCCTGCCGCAGCGCCGCCGCCACGACCTGTGTGAACCCGATCTCGACGATCTCCACGGGCTCGGCCGCCTGCCGCAGCACGGACAGATAGAGCTCGGCCGCGTCGGGCGCCTGTTCGTTTTGGAACGGGTCGCCGCTTCGTCTGGCCAGCCGCTCCTGATAGAGCGTCCGGCCACCGTAATCCGTGGCGTCGTGGTCAACGCCCACGCGCACGTTGTCAAGCCCCTCCAGCCGGAAAAATTCCCGCAGCGACGCGCAGGAATACGGCATGCAGGCGTTGATGCCGACGCATTCCAGCGCGATCTCCCCTTGCTTTGCCGCACGGGCGAGCAGACGCATGGCCACCGCGTCGTCGCAATCCGTCCACCAATCGGTGCCGGCGATCCAATGTCTCATTTGACTTCCTTCTTTTGTTTCAGTTTGATCAGCAGCCCGGTCAGGCACAGGCAAACGCCGATCACCGCCAGCGTGCAGCCGATGACCATCAGCAGGTTGCCCGACGTTTCGATCACGCCCCGCGTGCCGTGCGCCGTGACGGGCAGGGTGCGGATATGCTTGCCGTCAAAGGTTTCGGCGTGCTCGACCGTCAGGTCAAAAACGCCCTGTTCGGCGCGGCGTCCGGCACGGAAGCCGAGCGTGCACAGCGCGCCGGAAGCCGTGAGCGGTTCGGTGGCGGTGTAGACGATTTTGATCTTGCCGGGCTCGGTTTCCGCGATCTCCAGATAGGGCGACAGCCCCTCGCACGCGCGGCCGGGCGCGAACTTACCGGTGTAGCGGTAGCTGTTCGGGTCGTAGGTCAGCACAAATTCCGCCGTGTAGAGGTCGGAATTTTCGTCGACGTTCAGGCTCAGTTCTGTTTTTTTGCCGCCCTTCACCGTGGGCACGGCGCAGGAAAAATCGACCGCGCAGGCGGGCAGAACGCTCGCGGCCAGCAGCAGAAGTGCGGTCAGGACACAGAAAAGCTTTTTCATAAAAGAATCCTCGTCGTTTCATTTAAGGCGTAAGGCGAAATGCGAAATGCGAAATGAATTATGAATTAAAGGTAACTGACAGATCACTACCCGCTGACTACTGACTACTGATGGCTGACTACTGCTATCCGCTATCGGCTATCGGCTATCAGCTATCAGCTAATAATTCCGCATTGACAAAAGGGCTGCATCAACTGACACAGCCCTCGGTGGTGTTATTCAGGAATTACTGCTTTTTGCTCAGGATGACCAGGCAGGCGCCCGCACCGGCAACAGCAACAACGATCACGGCGATGATGGCGATCTTTTTGAAATCGACCTTGCCCTTTTCCTTGGTTTCTTCTTCGGTGGTCGTTTCATCGAACAGGTCTTCATCGGCCATGGTGTAAATGTTTACGTATTCGGTGGTGATCTCTTCTTCGGAGCTGCTCTCTTCTTCCACCGTGTATTCCTGAGAAGCCGTGGCGATCACGCTCGGCTTTTTGGTGGTGCCGGTCTTTTTCTTGGTGGTGGTCACCTTTTTCTTGGTGGTGGTCACGGTCTGCTTCTTGGTGGTGGTGGGACGGTCGTTGAAGGTCACGATCGCGCTGTCGTCCGTGGTGGTTTCCTTCTGAGAGGATTCGTTCTTTTCGGTCGTGGTTTCTTTTTTCTCGGTGGTGGTTTCCTTCTTTTCGGTGGTCGTCTCTTTTTTCTCGGTGGTGGTTTCCTTCTTTTGGGTGGTGGTGTCGATCGCCGTGGTGGTCGGATCGGGGGCTTCTTGTTCGGCGGAAACCAGCATCACGGTCGCCGTGAAGGTGAGGATCAGGCACAAAACCAGTGCCAGCGCGTTGCGCAGTTTTTCATTCATGGTCTTTTACTCTCCTTTTATGATTGTTTTTTGTCATAACACAACAGCATTATAGCATATTTTTGCCGATAGTCAACAGGGGAAAAT
>CAMJHI010000043.1 GCA_946405475.1 uncultured Clostridia bacterium | reverse complement strand
TATCGACCTGCTTTTTCATCCTTCTCCCTCCTTCTTCGCGTATTTTTCATGGAACGCCGCTTCTTCCGCGGCAATTTCCGCGTCGATCTTGCGGGTCTCTTCCGTTTGCACGACCGGCTGCGGCAGATCGTCAAGCTTCACCTCGCCGCGCTTGACCTTTTTGAAGATCTCGATGCGTTCCAGCACGCCTTCGTCATATTCCACCGGAATGCCCTTGCGGCTGAGCAGCAGGCTCACCGTGAAGGTCACGCCGAACATCAGCACCGTCACCAGCAGCCCGAAGCCCATCTGACCGGACAACACGGGGTTAGCCGGCACGGCGGCAAAGCGGGCGAACAGTATCATGGAAGCGATCGCTCCGACAGCGCCGAGCGCCGAAATCACGCAGGTGATTTTTTGCATGTTCTTCACGCTGATGAAGCCGAGCACCGAGGTCAGCAGCACCGCCACAGCCATGACCGCCGTAACCGCGTAAGCCGCCAGCGCCGCGATCAGCGCGGAAAACGCCGCGCCGGAAACGGGCGCGCCGCCCATGGCGAGCAGGAAGTTCAGCCCGCCGCCGGTCACCAGAGAAACCAGCCCGATGGCGCCCAGCGAAACCTCCGCCTGTTTGAAGATCAGCGCCAGAATAAATTTGCCGCTGGGAACCAGAAGCGAAAGCAGCGGCAGCAGCATGACCGCCAGCCGGGCCTTGGTGAGTCCGGAGCCGAGGAAGGACGCCTTGAGGCGCCGGATCTTGGCGGAAATGCCCGCGCGGCTCAGCTCGGCATATTTCGCCTCGCGGTAGAAGGTTTCTTCAAAATTGTAAAAGCGCATGTTCACGCCGCATTTCGGGCAGTTCTGGCTGATGTCGATCAGCTTGAGATGATGGCCGCACTTGGGGCATTTTGCCATAAAACCACTCCTTTTTCACGCAAAGCAATACAGATAAAAATATTATACAATATTTTCAACAAATTTCAAGAAAAAATAGATATTATTTATAAAAAAAACAGATGGCGCCGCGTAAGCGTCATCTGCTTTTTTGATATTGTTCCGATCAGCGCACCTCGACCGTTTTTTTCAGCGCAAAGGAATACAGCAGCGCCTCTTTGACCGCGTAATCCGTGCACCGGCTCAGCGCGCGCACGTAGATTTTCAGTTGCTGCGCGTGGCGGTCGAGCAGCTCCTGCTCGTCCACGCCGTGGTCGGTTTTGTAATCGACCACCACCAGTTCGCCGTCTTCCTCAAACGCCAGATCCACCATGCCCTGCACCACGACCTGCTCCGAATCAAAGGCGGCGGGCAGCTCGGGGTAGATTTCGGTAACGGGCATGAGCATGGCAAATTTTTTCTCTTTGATCACCTGCGGCGAAGCCACGATGCGGCGGCACAAGTCGGACGCGAAGAACGCCTGCAGCTCCGCCAGGTTCAGTTCGCGGCTTTCCGCTTCGGTGAGAACACCCTGCTGCACGAGCCGCGACAGCTGCTCGTCAAACGGCTGCGCAAAATCGCAAAGCTGCAGCACCTTGTGGGTCAGCGTGCCCTTTTGGGCGGCGTTGAGCCCGCCGGACTGCAGAAAAGCCGGTTTGGAGACCGCCAGATAGCGGTCGCTGAACCGCACGTCGGCAAAACCGGAGGCCTGCCGCTTGGCCACAGCGCGGCTGAGCACGGCGTAAGGATAAACGTAAGCCATCCGCTCGAGCAGCTCGCCCTTGAGCGCGTCATCCGGCGCGCAGACACGATCCGGCTGCGCCGCCTCTTCCTGCGTCTGTTCCGCTTGTGAGGCGTTCAGCACGGAAACCTGCAGCGAAAAATCCGACGGTTTCACCCGGGTGTTTGGCCCCTCGCCCGCGAGCAGGCGAAGCTCCATCGCGTCCGGGTGGCGCATCAGCGCCGGCAGCAGCAGTTCCAGCGTGTTTGAGCATGCTTGCAGGCGGTAGGCCGACACCTCGCCGCCGGCGTCGGTCAGGCTCATTTTTTGCAGCAGCGCTTCCGGGTCCTTCACCGTACCGATGAGGCAGAGCTTTTCTTTGGCGCGGGTCAGCGCGACGTACTGCACGCGGATCTCCTCCGCCAGCTCAAGCCGGTCGGATTCAAGCCGACAGGCCAGATACTGCAGCGTTTTCATCGGGCGGTCGCTCAACCGCTCCCGCCGCCTGAGCCCGACGCCCAGCGTTTTGCTCACCCGCCAGGAATCCGTGTTCCGGCCGCCGAATTTCGAGCCGAGATCGCATAAAATGCAGACGTTGAATTCAAGCCCCTTGCTCTTGTGGATGTTCATGATCTTGACGGAATCGCAGTCCTCGCTGACGTTGAAATTCACGCCCTTGCAGTCGGTCGAGTCGAGGAAGCGCAGAAACGCGCGCAGGCCGCAGTTCATGCCGCTGTCGAAACGGTTGGCCAGGCTGAGCAGCGAACGCAGGTTGGCCAGCCGCTGCTGCGGCTCGCCCATGGCGCAGACAATGGCTTCCAGATCGGTTTCGTCAAACAGGCGGCACAGGAATTCTTCCGCGCCCATGCCGATCTCCAGACGGCGCAGAGCGTTGAGCCGCGCCAGAAAGCTGCGGCACGCCTCGCTGCCGCCGTTCGCGTAAGCGACCACGCTGCGGTAAAGCGGCTCTTTTGTGTCACTGGCCGTGCGGATCTCGGTGAGGTCGTCGGTGGTGAAGCCGAACATCGGCGAAAGCATGACCGCCGCAAGCGGAATATCCGACAGCGGATTATCCAGCACCCGCAGGAGCGAAAGCACGAGCTTGAGCTCCTCCGTGTCGGTCAGGTCGCCCTCGATGGCGCCCACGGCGCGGATGCCGCGCTGCTCCAGCGCGGCCGCGTAATCGGGGATGCGCTTTTTGGTGCGCGTGAGCAGGCAGATATCGCCCGGGGTGATGACGTGCTCTTTTTCGCCGATGCCGATCGTTTGCCCCGAGGCCAGCAGCGTCTGCACGTAGCGCGCCACAAACTGCGCCTCGCTCTCGGCCGGGTCGGCTTCGCGCAGGATCAATTCCACGTCGTTGTCGGCGTGGTCTTCATACGGCGCGAGCGGGTTGAGCGGCTCGTAGGCCACGTCGCCCGTGTGCTCGGTCATGATCTGTTCAAAGACGAAGTTGACCGCGCGGGCGATGGGCTTGCGGCAGCGGAAATTGGCCGACAGGCTCAGCTGCGCCGGATACGTCACGCCGTCAAATGCCGGCAGAGCCGAACGGCGGCGGAGGAAGATCTCCGGCATCGCCTGCCGGAAGCGGTAGATGCTCTGCTTGATATCGCCCACAAAGAACAGATTGCTTTCGTCGCGGGAAATGGCGGAAAAGATCATGTCCTGCAATTCGTTGGTGTCCTGGTATTCATCCACCATGATCTCCACGCAGTGCTCGCTGAGAGATCGCGCCAGTTCGGTTTTCTGCCCGTCTTCATCCACCAGCAGCGCCAGCGCCAGATGCTCCACGTCGTTGAAGGTAAAGGCGTTATCCTGCTGCTTGCGGGCGAACAGGTTTTCGGAATAGCGCTTGACGCAGGCGATGAGCTGCCGCGCGATCGGCGCGAGCACCCGGCAATCCTCCGCAAAATCCTCCTCGGTCACAAACACGTAGTCGGCCAGCTTTTCGGCCGTTTTTTTGATTTCATCGCGGTTGTCCTTGACCCGCTGACGCAGCGCGGCGTCGATCGGGCGGCTCTTTTTGGGCGCCGGGAAGCGCGCAAACGTCATTGCGGCAACGCCCCGGTACAGCGCGTTCCAATCTCTCGCGGCAGCGCACTGCAGCAGCCCCTCATAAAGCTGCCGGTCGCTGCTGAGCACCGGCTCGAGCTCCTGCCGGGCGGCTTCGTCGCTTTCCAGCATGCGGGCGGTCTGCCCCACGGCGTTCACGCAGAAGGTGAGCAGCTCGACGACCGCCTGAAAAACGGGCGCCGCCCACGGGCTTTGGGAAAGCGGCACGGAGCCGTCGTAATGATCGGCCAGCTTGTCAAGGCTCTGCGCCGGGAACGGCAGCGAGCTCATGAGCAGCGCGAGCTTTTTGATCGCCTGCCCGAGCGTCATATCGCTGCCGCCGGAGGAAAACTGATCGCTCAGGCGCAAAAAGGCCTCGTTCCCCTCTTCATAGCATTCTTCGAGCACCTCGCGCAGCGCAAGCTCTTCGTATTGCGCGCTGTCGCGTTCGTCGAGCACGCGGAAATCCGCCAGAATGCCGAGCTGGTGGAAGTTTTCGCGCACCAGATCGCCGCAGAAGCTGTCGATGGTGCAGATCTTTGCCGATTGCAGCAGCAACTGCTGCTGCCGCAGCCACAGGCTGCCGCTGCTTGCCTGCTTTTCCTGCAGCGCGGCGTTGATTTTTTCTTTCATCTGCGCCGCGGCGGCGCGGGTAAAGGTCACGATCACCAGCTCGTTGGCCGGGCACTTGTTTTCTTCATCGGTCAGGCGGCGGATGACCCGCTCCACCAGAACGGTGGTTTTGCCCGACCCGGCGGCGGCGCTGACCAGAAGCGTGCCCTGCCGCCCGTCGATCGCCTGCTGTTGTTCAGCCGTCCAGTTCGGCATGGTCTTCCCCCTCCCTCAAGGCCGCGATGCAGTCCTCTGTTTTTTGTTTGGCATAGATCCGTTGTGCGTCGGTCTTCCGATGCAGGCAGACCTCGGCATAAGCGCAGTAATCGCACGGCAGCGCCGGATTGTCGCCCTTGCGCACCGGGCGGGCGCTGATGCTGCCCTCGTGCAGCTTTTGCCCCATGTCGCCCACACGCGCGCAAACGACCCGTTTGAGCCGCTCCAGATCCGCCCGGTCGATCAGGCTGCCCGCCACGCCCTTCGCGCCCCGGATGACGGCCTTGCCGCCCTCGGTTTTATCCGTGGCGTGAATGACGCGGGCGTCGTTGAGCACAAGACCGGTCATTTTGGCGTCGTTCATCATCTCCCGGCGGATCGTCTCCTCCGGCACGTTGCGCGCCACGGAGGAGGAATCGTTTTTGGCCGGTACGTACAGCACGCCCGAGGGGATCACCCGCCCGTAGCGCGCGCCGCCGTTTTCTTCAATGGCGAACAGATACAGCAGCATCTGCATATTCAGCCCGGCGAGCACGTCGGACAGATCGAAGGCCTTTTTGCCGGTTTTATAATCGAGCACGCGCAAAAACGTGCCGCTGTCGCTCGACAATGTGTCCACGCGGTCGACCTTGCCGTTGAGCACCATGGTGCCGCCGTCGGGAATGGGGATCTCATAAGCGGGCAGGCCGTCATCGCCCTGCCCGATGGGCAGTTCAAAATCGGTCGGTTCAAAATCGCTCAGCTGCATTTCGTGGCGCAGCTTCTGCACCACGAGGCTGACGGTTTTGCTCAGCCGCCGGTATTGATAGCGGAACCGTTCGCCCTGCTCCTCAAAGCCGACCATGCTCTCTTCCAGAAACTGCCGCAGCCAGCGGTCGACCTCGGCGGTGATCTGCTCGTCGCTGTAATCCTTCAGTTCCTTGCCCGCCGAACGGACAAGGTTTTCCAGCACGTAATGGATGATCGTGCCGCCGAGCATCGGATCGATCTCCGCTTTGCGCGTTTCCTGCAGGCGCAGACCGTGGCGGCAGTAAAACAAAAACGGGCACTTTTCATAGTCCTCGATCCTTGTGGCGGACACGCGGATGGCGTCGGCAAACATCCGGCGCGCCGTTGCGGGGCTTTTGATATCCAGCCGCTGCGGATCGTTCAGGCAGTCGAGCGCGTTCAGGCGCGCGCCGTAGCCGGGCTGTTCGGAAAGCGCTGCGAGCAGCGTGCTTTCAAACACCGTTTTTTCCTGCCAGTGCTGCGCCGCCAGCGCGAACGCACCGGCCGCGCTTTCGACCTTTTCCGGCAGCGGCAGACCCGAAAAATCAAGCCGCTCACAGCGCGGGAAGCGATGAAGAAGCTGCGTGACCAGCTCCGACGGCGACGTTTCCGCGCCGCCGAAATCGGTGCGGCAATATGTGACGATCAGCTTTTCGGAGGGCGAACACAGCGTGCTGTAGGCCAGGAAGCGCTCTTCCAGATATTCATAGCGCGACGGCTCGGTGACCGCCACGCCCAGATCGATGAGAATGCGGCGGTCGGCGTCGTTGAGCACGCGGCCGGCCGAGGGGGTCTGCGGGAACACGCCCTCGTTCACGCCCACGGCGAACACGACCTTCGGCCGGTTGAGGCGCACGCGGTCGGCCGAACCGATGGTGACCTCGTCGAGCCCCTTGGGGATGACGCCGACGTCCTGCACGGAAAGCACGAGCGTGAACAGTTCAAGCAGCCGTTTGGCCGTCAGGCGGCTCGCGCTCACGGCGACCGCCATCTGATCGAGCAGCTCCATCATCTGATCCCACACCGTGCCGCATTCGATCGCCTCTTCCTCGCTGCCGGTCTCGTTGAGCCGCACGGCAAACTGCCGCAGGTTTTCATCCGCGTGGATCGCCATGAGATAATGATACAGTTCGGCAAGCAGTCGGCTGCCGTCCGCCTGCTGCATGTTGGCGCGAAGCGCGGTCAGCGGCTCCACACAGCGAACGCGCAGGGCGTTGAGCCGCGCGAGCGTCTGCCGGTCGGCTGCCGTCAGGCTGCAGCCGAGGCCGGAGGGGTTCTGCTTCCACTCCTCCATCCATTTTTTGCCGTCGATCTGCCAGAGGAAAACGTAATGTTCCAGTTCGCCGGTTTCTTCCACAGTCAGGCCCGCCAGCTGCGTTTTCAGCAGCCGGAAGACCGCGTCGGAGGAAAAGCCGCGCGCGGCAATTTCCAGCGCGGCGCGCAGCAGCACAGCCAGCGGCTGCGCGAACAGCGGGCGGCGTTTATCGTCAAACACGGGAATGCCCTGCTTTTTCATCGCCGCGCGCAGCGCCTTGGAATAAGCGCCCTCGCTGCGGGCGATCACGGCGATCTCACGGCAGCGATAACGACCCGAGCGCAGCAGCTTTTTGATGGTGAGCGCCACGTAATCGCACTCGTCATAAGCGCTCGACGCGGAGCAAACGGTGATCGCGTCGGTCGGCTCCCGATCGATTTCTTCTAAATAGGAATAAAGAAGCTGTTCCAGTCTGACCAGCGCGGGCGAAGCGTAGCGGCCGGGATAGGGTTCGACCGTTTCGCTTTTCACGGCAACGCCGCCTTTTTTGGCGGCCGCCATCAGCCGTTTGGCGGTGGCGCGCACGCAGGCAAAGGGGCTGATATCGTATTCATCGCCGAAAAGCGTAGCGGTGCACAGTGTCACGAACACGTCCCGCGCCTGCTCCATGACGCAGGCCAGGATTTTCATTTCCTGCTCGGTGAAGCCCTTGAAGCCGTCGACGAATACCAGCGCATCGGCAAACAGCCGCGCCTCGGGCAGACGCTCGGCAAACAAGGTGAGCAGATCGCGCTCGTCAAAATAGCTCTGCGCCACCAGCGCGTCGTAGGCGGTGGTCACCTTGGCGATATCTCGCAGCTTTTTGCCCAGCATCGGGTCGCGCTCATCGGTTTTATAAGAAGCCTCGATCAGCTGCTCCGCTGTGACGGCGCACTGCTTGAGTTCATCCGACACATGAAGCATTTCGGCCACCACGCCGATGCTCGCGGCAAAGCGGCCGTAAGCATCCAGTTCGCCCTGCGTTTCCTCCAGCGCCAGACTCATGAAGGCGACGCGGCCGGCGTCGGTCAATCGGCGCACGCCGGAAGTCGGCACGACCGTTTCGGCCAGGCGTGAAAAGCTGCACACCTCGACCTTTTCCGCCTGCCGTTCGCCCAGCAGAAGCAGCATCTGCCGCTCGCTTTCAAACGAAAACTGATCCGGCACCAGAAAGAACACCTTCTGCCCGGCCTCGACCGCCGCTTTGATCCGCTCATAGATCCGGACCGTTTTGCCCGCGTTTTTGCGGCCGATCACAAGTTGAAGCAATGCACAGCGCCCCTTTCCTTTTGTTTATAAAAAGATTTTACCATATTTCATACGTTTGTCAACGAACGCGAGACCCGCAAAAGGGACTGCACTGGAAAATATTTTGCAATGAAACGGCAAAGCAAACCTGTTACAATGAAAGCAAAGACAAAGAAAGGAAGGTCGACATGAAAAAAATCACATCCGCGCTCCTCGTGCTCCTGTTCGCATTCTCGCTGCCGTTTTCCGCCCGCGCCGCCGCTCCCCCGACCGCCGGGCAGGTGAAAACGCAAAGCGGGCGGCTCAACGTCCGCTCGGCGCCCGGCGGCAGCATCGTGGCAGGTCTGGAACGCAACAGCTTCGTCACGATGTTCGCCGCCGAAAACGGCTGGCGCAGGGTTGAATACGCCAAAGGGCAATACGGCTACTGCTCGGCAGCCTATCTGGCGGAAGTGCCCGACGCGCAGGCAGCAGCGGTCAAATTGACCTCCGGCTGGCTGAACGTGCGCAGCGGCGCGGGCACGGGCTTTGCCGTAACGCACACGCTCACCGACGGCAGCGAGGTTTTCATCCTGAGTGAAAGCGGCGGCTGGAGCCGGATCTTATTTGACGGTACGGCGACGGGCTGGGTCAGCAGCCGGTACTTAGTCAAAACCGCGCGCGCGTCCTACGCGGCCATCTCGCTGAAGGCGCCCGATTACAAGCAGACCGACGCGCGCTGGAAAAACGTGAAGCTGGGCGCGACGGAGTACACCATCGGCGCCATCGGCTGCACCACCACGGCGCTGGCGATGACGGAATCGTTTCGCACCGGGCAGGCCGTGACCCCGGACAAAATGGCGAAAGCGCTGACCTACAGCGGCACGGGGTCGCTCTACTGGCCGGGCAATTACGTCAATCTGACGCAGACCGACGGCTGGGCGGAACGAATCTACGCCCTGCTCGAACAGGGCAAGCCCGTGATCGTGGGCGCGAAAAAAGCGAACGGCGCGCAGCACTGGGTGGTCGTGACCGGCTGCTACGGCGTGAAAACGCTCAGCGCCGCCGCGTTCAGGATCAACGACCCCGGCTCCGCGACCCGCACCACGCTCAGCCAATTCTTTGCCATGTATCCGTATTTGTATAAGATGGTTTGGTATCAATAATAAAGAACAAGCGGGTCGCCCGGTGAGCGATCCGCTTGTTTTGTCGTATGGGATTATAACAGCTTTTTGAATTCCTCAAACGCCTGGGGGTTGGCGAAGGCGACGTCGCTGCCGTGTGACAGGCAGGGGTCGTGGCCGTCGTAGGTTTCGCACCGGCCGCCCGCTTCGCGCACGATGAGCGTGCCCGCGGCATAATCCCACGGCTGCAGCTCCTGCTCAAAAAACACTTCGGCGCGGCCCTGCGCAACGCAGCAGATATCGTAGGCGGCCGAGCCGCTGCGGCGGATGTCGCGGGAGTAATCGAACACGCGGCGGATGAGGGCGAAGGTGGCGTCGGTATTTTCCGGGTGATAGGGGCAGGTGCCCACAAGCGCCATGCCGTCGGCCAGCGTGCGGTCGCTGACGTGGATCGGTTTGCCGTTATAAAACGCGCCCTGCCCGGCTTCGGCATAAAACAGCTCGTCGGTGTAGGGGTTGTAGACCACACCCTTGAGGATGCTGTCACCCTCGCACAGCGCCACGGAAACGGTGCTGCAGCGGTAATTCTGAATAAAATTCGTTGTGCCGTCGATGGGGTCGATGATGAAGCGCAGCGCCTTGCTTTCGGCGTTCTCCGTGCCCTCCTCGCCCATGAACACGGCAGTCGGGAAGCGTTCGCCCAAATGCTCAAACAGGTAGGTCTGCACCGCCACGTCGAATTTGGTGACGTAATTCTTTTTGCCCTCTTTGGCGGTCACGGCGTTTTCGGCGTCATGCGCGCTGAGCATGATCTTGGATGCGTCCTTGACGATTTCGATGATGCTGTTAAGTTCGGGAGTCATAATCAGAGCTTCTTTCTTATTCAGCAATTTCTTTGGCCTTCACGCGGTAGACCTTCACGCCGTGCGGCGGGATCATGGCGGAAATATCATCGGGCGTGTCGTATTGCTCGCCGCTCCACAGCTCAGTCACTTCATAAAGCTGAGCCTCGGGCAGACCGCAGTATTCGGTTTCGAGCAGCTCGCGGATGCTGACGAATTCTTCTTCCGCTTCGCCGAATTTGTTGAACAGGCAGATCGCCACGTCGCCGCCGCTCAGGGGCTTGACGAGCGTATCGACCTTGATGGTGGTCTTGTGACGGCGGCACTGGATGCCGAGCGGGTCCTGATCGATGGCGAGCAGGTCGCGGTTGGTGAGGATCTTAAGCGTCGGGTCGTCGAGGTCGGGCGTACCGTCCGCCTTGACGAAGCTGCGCAGATCGTTGCCGAGGATGAGCGGAGCCGCCATCATGCACCACAGGCTGAAGTGCGAGCGGTTTTCTTCTTCGGTGAGGTCGCCGTTGCCCACTTCGAGCATATCCGGGTCGTTCCAGCCGCCGGGACCCGCATATTTGGCGAGCTTGACGTTGATTTCATAAATGCCGACCACGCTGGCCCAGAACGGCTTGATGTCCATGGTGGTGCGCCACAGGTTGCCGGCCTCGCGCCCCCACTTCCACGGGCGGTTGAAGCCCCATTCGCAAATGGAGTAGCAGATGGGCTTTTCGGGCTTGCCGGTTTCTTCGGCAACGGCTTTGGTGGCCTTTTTCAGCTCTTTGCCCATGTTGATGTACTGCGCGGCGGCGCCGTCCATGCGCGAGGTGATGGGGTTATAGAACCGAATGGTGTTTTCGCCCTCGTTCAGGGCGATGATGAGCTGCTGGCGGCCGTCGGGCGTGAGCCCCATGCTCGGCGCGACCTCAAGCTCGTAAGAATCGCTGTCATTCACGATCACGCGGCAATACTTGTAAAACGGGCCGAACTTGCGCAGGCCGACGGTCAGCACGTAGTCTTTGCTTTCTTCCACCTTCACGGTGAAGGTGGCCGCGCCGTTGCCGCCGCTCAGGCCGGTGATATAATCCCCGTCGCGGAAGGGCGCGTTGGTGGCGATGCGCGCGTGGCCGCTCAATTCGGCCTCGCAGGCGTGATAGCAGATGAAATCATTGCCGCCGATTTCGCCGAGCGTGATCTTTTCGATATTCGGCGCGGCGGTCGTGATGGGATGATTGTGGCAGAAATCATATTTGAAATACTCGATGCCCCAATCGGCAAAGGTGCGCGCGTCAACGGCTTCATGGCCGAGGGAGGCGGGCAGGTCTTCGCAGGTGTGCGTGCCGTTGGAGGAATAGATGCCGACCTTCAGCCCGAGGGCGTTGATGTCGTCGACCAGCGCCTTGATGCCGCGCGGGAAGTTGGTCATGTCGCCCATCATGCGGCCGTTTTCGTCGCGGGCGGAGGACTGCCAGCAGTCATCCAGATTGATGTAGGTGTAACCGGCGGCGGCCAGTCCGCTGTCGACCATGGCCTTGGCGGTCTGCAGGATAAGTTCTTCATTGATCTTGTTGCGGAACAGGTTCCAGCTCGACCAGCCCATGGGGGGCGTGAGCGCAACGCCGTTGTCGTAATTGGTTTGCGCTTCGGTTTTGACCTTCACGGCGTTGGCGGCGCGGGACACGGCGGCGCCGGGCGTGATGATTTTGGATTTTAAGGCGTAGCCCGCGGCAGCCGCGGCTGTGACCTTGAGAAGACCTTTCAACATAGAATCGTACCTCCGCATTTATGATAGGTTTATCTTAACAGAAAAGAACAAAAAAAGCAAGCGCGAAAGCGTTTTGTCAAAGGCAAACGGCGCTGCGCCGAAAAATGACAGAAAAGTATAATTCTTTCGTCACTAAATATTCATAAATTATAAGACGCTTTGGATTATATTGTATATAATTGGATGATTCTGAAACCATCGGCAGAAAACGGGAGGAGAAGCATGAAAAGTTTCACAAAATGCGCCGCATTTCTTTTTGCTGTTTCGATCCTTTTTGGTCTGAGCGCCTGCGGCGGGCAGAAGGAAGTTGACCCCGC
>CAMJHI010000042.1 GCA_946405475.1 uncultured Clostridia bacterium | reverse complement strand
TTTCTGTCGTGGCAATAGTGCTCGATCGTGCCGGTCACGGCGCGGGGCGCCGGGCGGTTGAGCTGCTGCATGATCGGCTCGTTCAGCAAGCCCTCGGTGAAGCACCAGTAGGTCTGGCTCCAGCGGTGCGCGTCGAAGAAATCGAGCAGGTACTGAATGTGCGGCAGCCAGTCGGTGCCCTCGCTCGCGCCGCCCCATTCGCCCACGAGCACCGGCACGTTCAGCCGCTCCTGCGTTTCGGCGTGGGTGCCGAAAATCGCGTCCACGCGGGAATTGCTCGCGTGCTTGTAAAGCGGCGTGTCCACCATGAAGTCGTAGCCGTGCGGCGAAAAACAGGAAGCCTGCTCCTGACCGTTGACCGTGATGGGGCCGGCGTGGCAGGGAATAGCCAGATTGGAGTAATAGCAGTTGTCGATGAACAGAATGCCGTTCGGCGTCTTTTCGCGGATGGCGGCGCTGACGCGGTTGAGGAACGGCGTGTAGCGTTCCTCGTCGAACTTTCGGATCAGCTGAGTGCCGACGCTCGCCACTTTTTTGAGCACGGCGCCGTCAAACTGATCGAACGCGGCCTTGAGGTCGCCGTTCACGGCGTCCCGGAGGAGGGCGCCTTTTTTGATGCGGCGGTCGGTCAGGAACGTGCGGGTGGCGCTGCCGACCAGCTTTTGGAACACCTTGCCGCCGTCGGAGCCGGGGAACGGCTCGTTGAGCATATCAAAGCCGAACAGCGCCGGGTGGTCGCCGAAGCGCTCGGCCAGATGCGCCCACATTTCGGCAAAAGCGTCCTGCACGCCGCGGCCGTGGCAGGGCTTGTTCGCCCAGAAATTGTCGAAGCAGTGCTGCGTGGCCTTGCCGAAAAAATAGCCCTCCGCCCAGACGAATTTCTCCTTTTTATAGCGGTGTCCGTCCGTCAGGCAGGCCCACGCCGGCGCGCCGTCGCCGCCGCCGTCGCCGAACCCGGCATACAGATCCTGATGCATATCCAGATAAACGTAAATGCCGTATTTTTCGCACAGATCCATCGTCCGCTTCACGCCGTCGAGATATGCTTCATCGTAAACGCCGGGCGTGTGCTCGATCGCGTCCCACACGATCCCCAGCCGCAGCACGTTCACGCCGTTTTCGGCCAGCGCGCGGATGGTTTCTTCATGTTGCCCGTAATGATATTCGCGTTTTTTGAGCTTGGGGATGTACTGCCCCTTATCGCACAGGTTCACGCCGTTGAAAATGCGTTCCCGCCCGTGTTCGTCCAGGAACCGGCGGCCGCTTGTTTTGATTTTTTCCATTCTGATCCCTCACGCTTGATAGATTTTGAATTCCGTTACCATGATCCCGACCGTCGGCTCGGCCAGCTCCACGGCGACGCAGCCGTTTTCAAACACGGCGGCGGGCAGCGAATAGGTGGCGCTGACAAAGGCTTCACCGAGCATCTCGCGGTCGAACTGTTCATCGGGCTCGCCCCCGTAAAAGCCGCCGTGATGGAGGACGTGACCGTTGGCTTTCACGGTGAAATCGTCGGTCATTTTGTTGGTTCGCTTAAAGGTGACGCGCAGCTTGTATGCGGCGCCCGGCGCAAAGCCGCCCGTGCGGAAGACGAGGCGGAAATGGTCGAACACCTTGAACAGGCACGTGGGCATCGAGCCGTTGTTGGCGGGGCGGTCGCCCTGAAAATCCATGTAGTATTCGCCCTCCTGCCGTTCGCCCAGCAGGGGGAAGCCGTGTTCGGCAAAGGAGAAATAATATTCGCCCTGCCTGACGTCATTGCGGTGAAAGACTCTTGTCAGAAACTCACCGCGCTCGGCTTCCGGCAAATCGTCGGCGTAAGCGAAGCGATTCAGCAGCCACGCCCGGTCGGTCACGGGGCGGTCGATGGTGTCCAGCGTCGCGCCGCGTTCCCAGCCGGAAGCGCCGAAGCGCCCGACGTCAAGCTGAATGCCGATTTGTTTGAACAGCGCCGCGGCCAGCTCGTCCAGCGTTGCGCGCAGCGCGTGGTATTCTTCAGGATAATCGGCGCCGAGGATCTTTCGCGCTTTTTCCCATTCGCCCCGCGCCGCCTCGGCTTTGGCTTCGTCGATCAGCTCCAGCTCAAACACGCGGCGGCGGCGCACCACGGCGTCGCACCGCGCGCGGAACTGCAGCAGCACGAACCGCCAGTTGTTCAGCAGCTCGGGGTGGCGCTCGGCCTGTTCCTCGAACAGCCGCAGCGTGGTTTCAATGTGCGGGTTTTCGGCGGGGTCGCCCTCCCAGTTGCGCTCCAGCGCGAAAATGCCGTCGGCGATCTGCTGCGCGTCGGCCTGCCAGAGGAAGAACCGCGCGTAATCGCACAGCGTGTCGTTGAGTGAAACGGCGGGAAAAAAGTCCATATCGCTCCACACCGCTTTGTTCACGTCGTCGTTCACGCCCTCGGAATAGCTCACGCTGCCCACTACATAGGGGCGCGTCAGCCGGTGGAGCAGGCGGAACTCGGTCGGGCGGGGGTTGACGCTTTCGCGGCTGAGCGTGGCGGCGAAAGCATAGTGCCAGTCGTCCCGCTCAAAATGCACGGGGTATTCGCAGCGCACGTTGTGCGTGATATCGGGGTAAAACCGGATCGGGTATTTCATCGGCACCCTGCGGCGCAGCTCCTCCAGCGGAAAAGCGTGGTTGGGTCCCATGATCACGCCGTCGATCTCATCGGGCTGCTTGCTGATCTCTCGCAGAAAATCCGCCGCCCACGTCGGCATGTCGTGGGGCGCCTGCGCGCTCGGCCAGAGCTGCGCGCCCGGCTTTTTGGCTTTGAGCAGTCTGGAAATGGCGAGGCAGCGGTCCACAAAGGCGTCGCCGTCCATATCGCCGGGATCGCCCCCGGGCGGGAACAGCACGTTTACGCGCGGCATCGCGTCCAGCACGGCTTCGCGCCGTTTGAGCGCCAGCGCCTCGTCTTGTTCTTCGTCACGGGCGTTGGGGTACCAGCAGGACACGTCCAGATCCACTTCATCCGCCAGCTCGCTGCCCCAGACGGCCACGTCGAGCGGGTCGTATTTCATCAGCGGGTTGTTCGGGTCGAACGGTTCGCCGGGTATGTGCTCGCAGGTGTTGCAGCCGAACGCCATGATGTCCCGATAAAACCGGGCGTATTCCTCTTTGCCCCACGCGTCATAGGTGTTCGGGCAGGTGCGGTAGCCGCACTGGTGCCCGCGGATGGGCTTGTCCGGCACGTAAACGCCGGTCAGGTTTCTGAGCAGCGTGATCTGTTCGCCGCGCACGACGCATTTGCGCAGGAACAGGGAATAGGCGTAGATATGCCCCCGGATCCCGTGCGCCGACAGGCGAAGCTCCCCGTCGCTTTGCTCGATGCGGTAACAATCCTTGTTCGGCAGCGTCGGATCGACGGCGAAGCAAACGCGCGGGCGGCCGCCTTCGCCGGGGCGTTTCCCTGTGCGGCGCTCGATCTCGTCGCAAAACAGCGCGGCGGCTTTTTCGCAGCCGGCCTGCGCCGAAACGCTCAGGCCGGTAAAATCAACGTGCATCGCGTTCCCTCCGTTCGTTTCCGGTGTCATTTTTTTCATCATACCATATCGCCGAAAATTTACCAACCCCTTTTTTGCTTATTTTTCTTCGCCTCTGTCCATACTTCTTTCAAACGAACAGGGGGAAGAAAACGTGCCGTTCAACAAGGTGGAGATCTGCGGCGTCAACACCGCAAAACTGAAAACGCTCAAAGAAAGCGAAAAGCGCGCGCTCATGGTCCGGGCGCAGCAGGGCGACAAGGCGGCGCGCGACGAGCTGGTCAACGGCAATCTGCGGCTGGTGCTCAGCGTCATCCAGCGCTTTGCCAACCGCAGCGAAAACATGGACGACCTGTTTCAGGTGGGCTGCATCGGGCTGATCAAGGCGATCGACAACTTCGATCTGGATCAGACGGTGCGGTTTTCCACCTACGCCGTGCCCATGATCATCGGCGAGGTGCGCCGCTATCTGCGCGACAACAACCCCGTGCGCGTGAGCCGTTCGATGCGGGATACGGCGTACCACGCGCTGCAGGCCAAGGAAGCCTTCCTTCACGAAAACGGGCGCGAGCCGACGATCGGCGAGATCGCCGAAAAAATGGACCGTCGGCAGGAGGAGATCGTGATCGCGCTCGAGGCCATCGTCGACCCGGTGTCGCTGTATGAGCCGGTGTATAACGACGGCGGCGATACGATCTTTGTGATGGATCAGATCGGTGGGGGCGAAACGGATGAAAGCTGGATCGACGAAATTCTGCTGCGGCAGGCCATCGAGGGCCTGTCCCAACGGGAAAAGCACATTCTGAGCCTGCGGTTCATGCACGGCCTGACGCAGATCGAGGTGGCGCAGGAGGTCGGCATTTCGCAGGCTCAGGTGTCGCGGCTGGAAAAGGGCGCGCTGAAAAAGATCAGGAATTCCGGCTGATGTAGCGTTTCACGGCAAAGCCCGGCCGCCCGGCGAAGTTCACCTTGTACCAGTCGCCGTCCTCGCCGAGGATCAGCACCCGGTCGCCGTTGTAGGCGCGGTTGATGATGGGCGCGTTGGGCGAGGGGGCGGAGCGGATGTTCAGCGAGCCGCCGGTGAGCGTCACGGTGCCGGTCTCACCCGCGGCGGGGCGCACGAAGGGCACGCCGAAATATTCGGCCACCGATTTCGCCAGCGCCTCGCCGATGGGTTCGATGTTGTCCACGATCCAGTCGGCGTCCTCGCGGTTGTCGTGGTAGGCCACTTCCACGAGCACGGCGGGCATTTTTGTCTGCCGCACCTCGCCCAGCGCGGTGGTGGCGCGGATATCCACCAGCTCCGGCCGCGGGTAGACGGCTTCCATATTCTGCTCGATCAACTGCGCAAAGCGACGGCCGTTGACGCTGGTGGGGTAGTAGAACACGTCGGTGCCCATGAGCTGACCGTACATATTATCGGGCGAGGCGTTGGAGTGGATGGCCAGGTACAGCTCGTAATTGCCCGCGTTTCCCTGCCGGATGGAGCTCGCCGCCGTCATCTGCGGCGTGTTCCGCCCGAAGGCAATGCCGCTGGCCTCCAGATACGGCTCCATCGCGTCGGCCACGCGGTTCATGTAATATTCCTCCGTGCCGCCGATGACGTAAAGATTTTTCTCCTGGGTGGATGGGCTGAGATAAACACTCGGCATAACAAAACCTCCGCTTCTCTTTTCGTTCACTTTACCTATATGCGCCCGGCCGCCCGCAAATCACGCATAAAGATTTTTTTAAGGAATTATTGAGAAAAAACACTTGCTATTTATAGGATGAATTGATACAATAATGGGTAACACGAACGACAAATAAAGAACAGGATGGTGGGAAGCATATGATGAGTCGTGACGAAAAATTCTGCAAAGAAGGCCTGACCTTTGACGACGTGCTGCTGATTCCGGCGGAATCCGACGTGCTGCCGAAGGATATCGACATATCGACCAGATTGACCAAGTACATCAAGCTCAATACGCCGATCATGACGGCGGCGATGGACACCGTGACCGAGTCGCGCATGGCCATTGCCATTGCGCGTGAGGGCGGCATCGGCGTCATCCACAAGAACATGCCGATCGAATTGCAGGCGGAAGAGGTCGACAAGGTCAAGCGCAGCGAAAACGGCGTCATTTCCAACCCGTTCTTCCTGTCGCCCGAACATAAGGTGAGCGACGCCAACGACCTCATGCGCCGCTACCGCATTTCCGGCGTGCCGATCTGCAAGGAAGGCAAGCTCGTCGGCATTCTCACCAACCGCGATCTGCGCTTTATGACCGAATTTGACGTGCCCATCGGCACGGTGATGACCGACAAAAACCTCGTCACATCCCACATCGGCACAACGCTGGCCGAGGCGCAGGATATTCTGAGAAAGCATAAGATCGAAAAGCTCCCGCTGGTGGATGAAGAAGGCTACCTGCGCGGGCTGATCACCATTAAAGACATTGAAAAAGCGGTGCAGTACCCCAATTCCGCCCGTGATGAGAGCGGCCGTCTGCTCTGCGCCGCCGCCATCGGCGCCACGAGCGACGTGCTCGACCGCGCCGCCGCTTTGGTGGAAGCGGGCGCCGACGCGCTGGTGCTCGATTCCGCGCACGGCCACAGCCAGAACATTCTGCGCGCGGTGGCCAAGGTCAAGGCCGCTTACCCGAGCCTTTCGCTCATCGCCGGCAACGTCGCCACGGCGGAAGGCACCAAGGCGCTCATCGACGCGGGCGCGGACGCGGTCAAGGTCGGCATCGGCCCCGGCTCCATCTGCACCACCCGCGTGGTCGCCGGCATCGGCGTGCCGCAGATCACCGCCATTTTCGACGCCGCGACCGAAGCGGATAAGCACAACATCCCCGTCATCGCCGACGGCGGCATCAAGTATTCCGGCGAGATCGTCAAGGCCATCGCCGCGGGCGGCAGCTGCATCATGGTCGGCTCGCTCGTGGCCGGGTGTGAAGAATCCCCGGGCGAAACGGAGATCTATCAGGGCCGGCAGTTCAAGGTCTACCGCGGAATGGGCAGTCTGGGCGCCATGGTCAACGGCAGCAAGGACCGCTATTTCCAGGAGGATAACCGCAAGCTTGTGCCCGAAGGCGTCGAGGGCCGCGTGCCTTACAAGGGCGTGCTTTCCGATACGATCTTCCAGATGCTCGGCGGCCTGCGCTCCGGCATGGGCTACTGCGGCTGCCACACCATTGAAGAGCTGCGCACCAAGGCAAAGTTCGTGCGCATCACCGGCGCAGGTCTGGTCGAAAGCCACCCGCACGACGTGTACATCACCAAGGAAGCGCCCAACTATTCGGCGGGCAATTGCTGACGTTTTATTTGATTGAAAAGAAAGGAAGCGGACGGGAGCCTCGGGCGTCCCGCGCTGCGTGGTAATGAAATGAACACCAGAATGCTTCTCGGCGCGGCTCTGTGCGTTTTTGTTGCCGTGATCGCCGTTGCTTTTTTGGCGCTCGGCGGCAAAAAAATGCCGATCGCTCCGGCTGAATCCGAAACGCAGACGGGCGAGGCGGAGCCGAAGGCCAATAATTCGTTCCCGGTCACGATCCCGGATATCCTGCCCGGTGTGAGTGAAACCGTGACAGACAAGCAGGGGGAACCCGTGACCAATCAAAAAGGCGAGCCTGAAACCGTAACGGCGGCTGTGACGACGGTGCAGACGACGAAGGTCGGTGAAACCACGACGGCTGCCGAAACGGCAGCGGAAACCACCGCCAAAGAAACCACCGTCAAAGAAACCACGACCGCGGCCAAAGAAGAAAAAACCACCGCCGCGAAGGCGACCACCACAAAGGCCGCGAAAAAAGACGATTATGAATATGCTTATGCCGGGTTCCATCCTTCCGTGGCGACCGTGAGCGAAGCAAACTGGAACATGCTGCTGGTGAATCAGGATTATATTTTGCCGGAGGGCTACAAGGTCAAAACCGCCAAAATCGCCGACGGCACGCAGTCGCTGGATTACCGCGTCGTTCCTTACTATAATAAGATGGTCGCCGCCGCGAAGGCGGACGGCATTTCGCTGCTGGCCGTGTCCGGCTACCGCACGCTTGAACGTCAGCGCGCCAACTTCACCCGCAAGATCAACTACTATCAGGGGCTTGGCTATTCCAAAGCCGAGGCGACCCGGCTGGCGTCAAAAATCGTGCTGATGCCGGGCACGAGCGAGCACAACGCCGGCCTTGCCATGGATTTCGGCACGAACGGCAACGCCACGCTGGATGAGAATTTCGGCAAAACCGAAGCCTACAAGTGGCTGAGCAAGCATGCGGCCGATTACGGCTTCATCATGCGCTACCCGGCCGACAAGACCAACATCACCAAGGTCACTTATGAGCCGTGGCACTGGCGTTACGTGGGCGAAAAGGCCGCGAAGGAAATCAAGGCCAGAGGCGTTACGCTGGAAGAATATCTGGGATATTGATCGGCTCTTTGAGCCATAATAGAAGCACGACAGAAAGGGCGGTGCCGCGGGGAACGCGGCGCTGCGTGGTGAAATCATTGAAAAAAGTGTTTAACAAAATTCCTCCCATGCCCACGAGGACCATCGTGCTCTGGTGGGTGTGCCGCGGGGCGCTGCTGGTGTGGGGCCTGATCGGCCTGTTTCAAGGCTACACCTCGGAATTTCTGGAGGCGATGTTTGCCATTGCGTTCACCCATTTGTGGGATCTGTTCCAGATCTGGGGCGGCAAATCCTTCATTGTGCAAATGCCTTATCAGTTCCAGACCCACCTCAACCTGTTCATCGTGCTGGGCATCTGCATCGGTTCGACCCTGAACAACCGCACGGATTTCACCGGCTCCGATATTGTTACGCACTTTTTCGCCGGCGTCATCGCGGCGCGCTGGTGCGCGGAGCTGCTGGTGATCATGCAAAACAAAAAGAACACCAAGATCGCTCCCGCCATCGCCGCCATGGGCGGCCTGGGGCTGGCGCTGGGCATTCTGGTCGGATGGGAGATCTATGAATTCACCATGGATCGGCTCTACGGCTTCACGCTGCAGATGTCCTCGCCGTTCAACGAGAACGGACTGATCGACACCATGACCGATTTTATCATCGGCGCGGCCGGTTCGTTGGCCGGTATGTTCCTGTTCATCGGGCACCTCATCCGGGAACACAGAAAAGAAGAAGAGGCCTGCGAATAACTTCTTCATGAATCGACACACCCTCGCATACACTGCTGCGGGGGTGTTTTTTATGTTTTGTACCGTGACCATACTGCCCCGGGAAAAAAGGGGGCTGTTTTTGCGCCGACGCTGTCTGGTGGAAAACGTGCAGACGGCGGTGAAGGGCGGCGCGCCGTTTCGGCGGCTGACCGTTACGCCGGGGCGAAAGGGCGTGGACTGGCCGTTGGTGGAACAGGCAGCCGGGCGCAGCGGGCGGTTCACGCTGGCGCCGGATGACGTCGAATGGCCGCCGAGCTGCCGCCTGCGCCGCTTTGAGCCGGAGGTGCTGCCGCTGAAGATCATGCTCAACACGGCGGCCAAAGCACTGAAGGACGGGCATGAGCAGGGCAGAACGCTGCTCATCTGCGACGAAGCCGCCGTGCTGTCGCCGTTTCTCGATCAAGTCGTTTTGTGCGCGTCAACGATCCGGGTGCAGACCGAGCGGCCGGAGCTTTATTATGAGGCGGCCGCGCGGGTGATGGAACGCTTCGGCGCGGCGGTGGCTGTCAGCCCGATGGGCGCGGCGGTCGGCGAGGTCGACGCGGCGGTGGCGGGTGAGCCGGTGAAAAACGCCAAAACGAGCTTCGCCGCGCAGAGCTTGCTGAATGGGCAGACGCCGCTGCCCGTGCCGGAGGAGTACCGGCGGCTGTGCCCGGAGGGGATCGACCCGTTTTTGTTTTTGTGCGCGCTGTATGAGTGCGGCGGCGTGCGCGCCGTGGGGGATTTGACACTGCCGGAGAAAACCGAATAATAATTCAAAATTTTTTAGAAAAAGGGCTTGATTTTTGAAAATGAATGTGCTATGATAATCGAGCCTTGGGGCATTAGCTCAGCTGGGAGAGCGCTACACTGGCAGTGTAGAGGTCAGCGGTTCGATCCCGCTATGCTCCACCAAAGCAAAAATCCTGTCGACGAAAGTCGGCAGGATTTTTGCTTTGTATTCTTCTTTTTTAAGTTTTCAGTCTTCATTTTTCAGTTTCCCCGACAGGATTTTCTAAATGAATACTGAAGACTTAAGACTTAAGACTGAAAAACGAATAACAGTTGCGAAATCGGACGCTTTTCAGTATAATGATAGATGGTGATAATATGAAAGACAATATTTTAATTGATAAATCCATTGACTTCGGTGCAAGGATCGTAAAGCTCCACCTTTATCTCGTCAAAACAAAACATGAAACGATTATATCAAAACAAATCTTACGCAGCGGCACTTCGATCGGCGCGAATATCAACGAAGCGCAATATGGGAACAGCAAAGCTGACTTTATTGCAAAGCTCCATATTGCTTTGAAAGAGACGGCTGAAACGGAGTATTGGCTGCATGTTTTGGAAAAATCCGATTACCTGGATACAAATATGGCGAACTCCGTTTTGAACGATTGCCTGGAAATCAAACGGATTCTGATCGCTTCCATCAATACGGCAAAGGAGTCAAAATGATGAATCTCGATGAATTGGCGTTCTCCGGGATTCAATATGTTTCTGTTCATTCACTCGGCATCAGTCAGATTTATTTGAGTGAAAGCAAAATCAGAAATGTGCAGACTTGGTTCCGTGCAGAAGACCTCTCATGTTTCGCACCGCTGCCGGTTCATGATTTCGGCAACGGCCGTTTGACTTTAACAGATGGGCATACCAGAGCGCATGTTGCCTGTCAAGCCGGGATAAACACCATACCTGTTGTTTATGACAACGATGAAATCGTTACGAGTGACGAGGGAATTGCTTTGTATCGGAATGACATCGCTTGGTGTGACCGATTTCACTTGAGATCGGTTTGCGATCTGGCCGAAAGAATCGTCGGCGATGCCGATTATGAAAGGCTATGGAAGGATCGGTGTGACGTCGGTTATCATCTGATCGTGAATTCATCGCACCACGAGCGCCTTTTATGGCAGAAACAGCACAGCGACCTATTCCTGTTCGGCGTCAGCCGAGACAAACAAAAGCTGTATTTTGAAAACAATAGCGGAGAAGTTTTTGTATTAAAAGCAAAATAACCTTGAACAAACCGCAAGGAGAAAGCAATGCACATTGCCAAACCAACCGAACAACAGCTTGCCTGGCAAGACATGGAGCTGGGCGTCCTGATCCATTTTTGCCCGGAGATGTATCATCCGGAGCTGCCGGGCGAATGGTATAAAACCCCGCTGGTGCGCGAGGCGCTGGCGCCGCATACCATCCATCCGGATCGGCTCGACCCCGAACAGTGGGTGCGCTGCGCGGCGCAGATGGGGGCCAGGTATGCGGTGCTTGTGGCGAAGCACGCCACCGGCTTTGCCTTGTGGAACACAAAGGTGAACGATTTTTCCATCGCGCACACGTCCTGGCGCGGTGGCGGCGGCGACGCCTGCCGGGAATTTGTCGACGCCTGCCGCCGATACGGCCTGAAGCCCGGCTTCTATTACACCACCGTTTGCAACGGCTATTACGATATCAACAACAGCGTGCCGCAGAACACGCAAAGCGAAAAATACCGCGCCTATGCGCGGTGCGTGGAAGCCCAGCTGGAAGAGCTTTGGAGCCGATACGGCGAGCTGGCGGAGATCTGGTTTGACGGCGGCGTGATCCCGCCGGAACAGGGCGGGCCGGATCTGATGCCGCTGCTGCAAAAGTATCAGCCGAACGCCGTTTGCTTTCAGGGTCCGCGCGCGTGGGCGCACAACGTGCGCTGGGTCGGAAACGAAGACGGTCTCGCGCCGGAAAACTGCTGGGCAACGACCGGCGCGGGTGAGGCGCGTTTTGACGGAACCAAGCCGGATGAACAGCTCGGCGTCGGCGACCCGGACGGCAGGTATTATTGGCCGGCGGAGACCGATATGCCCAACCGCACGCATGAGGCCTTCGGCGGCGGTTGGGCGTGGCAGCCGAACGAAGAGCATCTGTGCTTCACGCCGGAGCAGCTACTGGATTGCTACGTTCGCTCCGTCGGGCGAAATTCCAACCTGCTGCTCGGCATGGCGATCAGCAAAGACGGCGTTTTTCAGGATGAAGAGCAGTTTGGCGCGTTCGGCAGCTTGATCCGCAAGACCTTTGGCGCCCCCAAGGCTCGTCTGACCGGGCCCGTGCTTGAAAACGCCCGCTGCACGCTTGCGCTTGAAGAAAAGCAGCCGATCCGTTACGTTGTGATTCAGGAGGATATCCGCGAGGGGCAGCGCATCCGCGCGTTTCGCTTGCTGGCGGACGGAAAACCGATCTATGCCGGCGAATGCGTCGGGCATAAGAGGATCGTCCCTTT